>NZ_JBFUIX010000037.1:0-58823 GCF_056401635.1 Paenibacillus sp. P4_E11
CCCGTATGGTGGAGAGGCGGTGAGCGATTATGAACGCAGTACGGCCTTTAAGCAGCACCTTCAATGCTTCCTGGATGTGCTGTTCGGTTTCGGTATCTACGCTCGACGTTGCCTCATCAAGAATCAGAATACGCGGATCGGAGAGCAGAACACGGCCGAAGGCTAGCAGTTGTCGTTGACCAACAGATAGTTTGGAGCCGCGTTCTTCGACTTGTGTCGCATAGCGGTCTGGCATACGGTCTACGAACCGATCCACTCGAACGCTGCGAGCCGCATTTTCCAACTCCTCAGCTGTCGCTTCTTGCTTGCCATAACGCAGATTGTCTTCTATGGTTCCGGAGAATATGAACGAATCCTGCAACACGATGCCCATTTGTTGGCGTAAGGAAGCGAGTGTAACGTCCTTAATATCTTCGCCGTCGATCTGAATTGTACCGGATGTAGCATCGTAGAACCGCATTAACAAATTGACGATCGTGCTTTTCCCCGCACCAGTAGGTCCCACGATAGCAATACGTTCCCCCGCATTCACTTCCAGATTGAAGCTGCGAATGACGTCCGGTTTATCCGGCTGGTAGCGGAAGCTGACGTTGTTGAAGACTACATGACCTTTGATGACTGGCATCGTCTTGGCGTTCTTCTTGTCCTGGACCTCCGGCTCGGTATCCAATATTTCGAAGATCCGTTCAGCAGAAGCCATGGCGGAGAGCAGTTGACTGTATACTTTGGACAATGAGCTGAGCGGTCCCCAGAAGCGCCACAAGTAGTTGATGAACGCGATTATGAAACCAATGGTCAAAGCTTCATCCAATACACGTACAGCGCCATACCACATCACTACACACGTACCCAACGTACCGATAAGTTCCACTAACGGCCATACCATGGATTCCAATGAGACGGCGCGCATGAAGGCCGTGCGGTTCCGGTTATTGATGTCATTAAATTGGTTATCGTTCTCGGCTTCTCTTGAGAAAGCTTGCACAACGCGTATCCCTTGAATTGTTTCGCTTACGTTGCCGTTGATAGCGGACATCGTCTTCCTGGAGCGAGTCCATGCACCCTCGACCTTCGGTCTGAAGCGGGAGACGAGCAAGAAAAGGAAAGGGAAAGTAGTGAATGCCATCAAGGCAAGCTTCCAGTCCATCCAGAGCAAGATCGCCACTATGCCGATCAGATGGGTCGTCTCCATCATTAACGTGATCAAGCCGCCGTTAATCAACTCGCCAATTGCATTCGTATCATTCGTAATCCGGGACATGATCTTACCGGTCGGCCTGCCGTCAAAGAAACGGAACGACAACGACTGCAGATGGTTGAATAGCTGCTGACGTAATTCATATAAGATGCGCTGACCGGTGAAATTCACCATCCGAATGTGTAAAAAGCTGAACAGCCATGCCAGTAAGCGGATCGCGAGGAAAGTGAAGCCGACAACATGGATGATCGTCATGTTCTTCTTGATCATGCCTTCGTCGATCGCATATCGGATGAGCAGCGGCTCTGCCAAACTGAGCAGCATGTTCAGAACGACGATGATCGAGACGATGAGCATGACTTTCTTATGCGGCTTCAAGTAGCCGATCATCCGTTTCATATATAGCTTATTAAATGGTTTATCCTGTTCCTCTTCGGAATCCATATCCCATTGACTCATCGAATATCACCTGCGCTTTGCATGTAAGGATGTTTCTCCGATACTTCCTCAGCTCCGGCAGCATCTTGCTGCATCGCATAGAGCTTACGGAAGAATCCGTCTTGTGCGGCTAGTTCTTTGTGCGTTCCTTGCTGGGAAATGCGACCGTCTTGAAGCACAACGATGCGGTCTGCCCGCTGAACGGACGAGAGCCGCTGGGCCACGATAAATGTTGTTCTGCCGTGCATAATGTCGTGCAGCGCTTCATGAATCGCAGATTCGGTTGCTGTATCTACGCTTGCTGTCGCTTCGTCAAGAACGAGAATCGGCGGATCCATTAGAATAGCTCTTGCCAACGCTACACGTTGACGCTGACCGCCAGACAATCCTACACCTCGCTCGCCGATTATCGTATCGTAACCCTCCGCAAGCGTATGAATAAATGCATGGATTTGCGCTTTGGCAGCGGCCCACTCGATTCGCTCCTGTGTGGCGTCCGGGTATCCGAATGCAATGTTCTCCCGTATCGATGCCGAGAAGAGGAATGTCTCTTGGGGGACGATCCCTATCTTCCTGCGAAGCTCTTCGAGGTTGTATTCCCGCGTGTCCATGCCATCAATCAGAAGTTGGCCTTGTGTGATGTCATAAAATCGCGGCAGCAGGTTGATCAAGCTTGTTTTACCGGAACCGGTAGCCCCGAGAATCGCGATCACTTCGCCTGGTTGAACATCGAGCGTGATGTTGGAGAGGATCGGTGCGATCTCCGTTTCTTGGTCGTTCGGGAATGTGAAGGCAACATCTACAAACTGCACATGGCCTTTCAAGCCGTCTGTAGATTTGCCCCCATTTGCGGGAGATTGGATGTCGATAGGGGTGTCGATAATCTCAAATACTCTAGGTGAAGCCTTCAAAGCTTGCTGCATGATGTTTATGAGCCAACCGAGCATATTGAGCGGCCAGATCAGTCCCCACGCATACCATTGAAATGCCATCAACGTTCCGATTGACATCTCGTCGCGTGCTACGTATATGCCACCGACCCAGATCATGAGCATGAACACGATACCGCCATAAAAACCCATTAACGGAAATGAACCAGCTTCCAGTTTGGCCCGTTTCAAATTGGTATTGAAGTTCGTGTCATTACGCCAGCTGAATTTATCCTTCTCTGTCGATTCACGAGCGAACGCTTTCACGACCCGTATCCCTGAAATATTTTCCTGTAAAGTCGTAGTGAGCTTCCCCATCTGCTCTCTAATCTCGGTCCAGGCGGGTCCAACCTTGCGGTTGAACTGCCGCAAAGCGATAGCCAGGAACGGGATCGTAATCATGCTGATGACTGTCACTTGCCAGTGCAGGGTCAACATGACGATGAAAGTGCCGATGAAGGTTAGTACCCCGGTAATCATAAGCATGGCGCCGAAGCCTACGAAATTTTTGATCGCGTCGACGTCACCGGTCATCCGGGACATAATCTGACCTGTTTGCGCTTTATCATAATAGCCGAACGAAAGTCGCTGCAGATGAGCGTAAAGCTGACTGCGCATGTCGAACACGACGTTTTGTCCGACTCGTTCCTGTGCTACTCCTTGCCAATACATACCGACACTTTTCACAATCTGGCCGATCGCCAGCATAGCTGAATACAACACAATGTAATAAATGCTAGCTGTTCCGATGCCTACATCAATGGTTTGTTTAAGAAACCAAGGAGCCAGCAGATCGAATGCAACTCCAAGCGTAAGCATAAGAAGTGCAAGGCAGGCCCAGCCTTTGTACGGAATAGCGTATCTCATAATTCGAAGCAAAATGTTCAAAGATTAACCCTCCTAACGAGCTAGTACCGGTGTGAATGTCTTAATAAATTAATAACGTAAAAATAACCACAGCCAGATTAGCTGCGGCGTTATCCCGAAGTTGACTTAGGTCAACAACGGTTACGATCCAACAGATTTTAACTGGATAATGAAGCTTGTAAATATAAATCTATAACGAACGGATGAAATTACGAATGGATTATGCAAATGATCGTGCTCCTCTCTGACAGTAAATGGGTAGGCAGGATGTGTAAATCGTATCATCGACAGTTCAGAGCAGGCAAGATAAAAGATTAAATATAGATGTTCTCTCCTCCTACAATGTGAGATTGGGTTGAGTAAGGAATCGTTATTGTCATGCGAACGTATATTCTGTACAATGAAATCATAATCGTCCAGACTAAGCTTGGCAAGGAGTATATTTCGATGAATCCGATAACGGGTAAAGTATCTTCGATCAATGAAATGATCGACCTAATCAAGCGTACGCCAGATCTAATGAACCAAGTTACGCATTGGCGCACGATTCCTCCCAGAGACGCAGAATACGCGGAATTCCCGGACCTCATCCACCCTGGAATCCGGGAAGCGTTAAAGGCTCGAGGGATCAATCGTTTATATACCCATCAAGCCATGACGTTCGAAGCGTCACAGGCAGGGCACCACGTTGTAACGGTAACACCAACGGCATCGGGTAAGACGCTCTGCTACAATTTGCCGGTGCTGCATCGTATTCTGGAGAACGACAGCTCCAGAGCGCTGTATATGTTCCCGACCAAGGCGCTTGCCCAGGATCAGGTGGCGGAACTGCATGAGATCGTGAACGTGATGGGAGTTGACATCAAGTCGCATACATATGATGGTGACACTCCGCCTACTGTGAGACAGGCGATCCGCAATGCCGGGCACATTGTAGTGACGAATCCGGATATGCTCCACTCGGCCATATTGCCTCATCATACGAAGTGGGTGAAGCTATTTGAGAATTTGAACTTCATCGTGATCGACGAAGTGCACAGTTATCGGGGGGTATTCGGCAGTCATGTTGCTAACGTCATTCGACGGTTGAAGCGGATTTGCCGATTTTATGGTTCGAATCCTCAATTTATATGTGCATCGGCGACAATCGATAACCCTCAGGAACATACCGAGGCGTTAATTGGGGAACGTGTGGCTTTGATTGATCGTAATGGCGCGCCGGCCGGGGAGAAGCATTTCGTCTTCTACAATCCGCCAGTCGTCAATCAGCAGCTTGGCATTCGCAAGAGCAGCGTTCTGGAGACGAAGAAGATTGCAGGATTGCTGCTCAAGAATGATGTTCAGACGATCGTGTTTGCCCGCAGTCGCGTTCGCGTGGAGCTGTTGCTCACCTACTTGCAGGATTTGGTGAAGCATGAGCTAGGCACGAAGACGATTCGGGGCTATCGTGGCGGGTACTTGCCTAATCTACGCAGGGAGATCGAGCGTGGGTTACGTAACGGTGACATCCGGGGCGTTGTCAGTACGAATGCATTGGAGCTTGGGATTGATATTGGTCAGTTGCAAGCTTGCGTATTGAACGGATATCCCGGTTCTATTGCGAGCACGTGGCAGCAGTCCGGAAGAGCGGGTAGGCGACAAGAAAGTTCGATCACGTTTCTCGTTGCGAGCAGCAATCCTCTTGATCAGTATGTGATTCAGAACCCTCAGTACTTTTTCGAGCGTTCGCCGGAACGGGCACTAATATTGCCGGACAACCTGATTATTCTCATGGACCATGTCAAATGCGCCTCTTATGAATTGCCATTCGAGGTAGGCGAACAGTTCGGTGGCGAGTCGTTGGAGGACATTTTAGAGTTTTTAGTAGAAGAGAAGATCGTGCATCGTGTTCAAGGGCGGTTTTATTGGATGGAGCAATCGTTTCCTGCTCATGAGATATCGCTTCGGTCCGCAGCACAGGAAAATTTCATCATTATCGATAAAACCAATGGCAGCCGCGTTATTGGCGAGGTGGATCGGTTTAGCGCACCGACACTCATTCACGAAGAAGCGATCTATCTTCACGAAGGCGTCCAGTTCCAAGTTGAGAAGCTCGACTATGAAGAGAAGAAAGCCTATGTACGGCAAGTGAATGTCGATTATTTCACGGACGCTAATTTGGCGGTACAACTGAAGGTGCTGCAGACGCATCGGGATAAGACGGGGGACAGCGTATCGATCCAATATGGTGAGGTCACGATTAATGCAAAAGCAACGATTTTCAAAAAACTGAGATTGCGGACTCATGAGAACATAGGTTCCGGTCCGATCCACCTGCCCGAGGAAGAACTGCATACGAATTCGTATTGGTTCACTCTGGAGGAGGGCGCAACACGCGATATGTCGACGAACGATTTGCAATTCGCGCTACTCGGATTGGCGAATGTCCTAGTACATTTGGCTCCGTTGTATCTGATGTGCGACCCGCAAGATATTCGCGTAGTTCCTCAAGTGAAGGCTGTGCACGACCAGAAACCCACTGTATTCCTATATGACCGCTATCCCGGGGGTGTTGGGTTGAGTGAAAGGCTGTACGAAATGCACGAGGAGCTGCTCGGGCGGTCAGAGGACTTGATTCAAAACTGCACCTGCCTGAGTGGCTGTCCGGCCTGTGTCGGTCCGATCGAAGAGGTTGGATTGACGGGAAAGGAACTGGCAGTTCGGTTGTTATCCCAGATGAAGGGGGCGTATGCATCATCATGAGCGGGATCAAGGAAAAACTGCTGCGAATGAAGCGTAGCGTAGGCTCTGGAGCTGGCGAGGGCAGCGATGCTGGTTCTCAGATCGAGTCTGTAGTGAGTGCTGACCGCATAATGGAGGACGAATCGGAATCGTCAGGATCCCTGGCGTCTGACCACTTTCCAAAGAAAGAGGCATTGGATCCATGCTGGGCCCGACTTGGGGTTCAGGTCAAGAGCCATGATCAGGGCGCATTTCTAATAAGAGAACGGCGTTATGGCTTGGACTATGCGCATGGTATGCATGATTTGGGGGAACTGCAGGGCCGTACTAATCTGTTCTCCTCGATGACATCGGGAACTTCTGTGACTTCGGGAGCAGAGGTAGCGGAGGTACTTGAGGGAACAGAGGGACGGACGAGTTCATCTTCGTTCTCCATTGAGGAACTATTGTTTCTAGATACAGAAACGACGGGTCTGGGGGTCGGGACGGGCAATGTGCCGTTCATGATCGGTATAGGCTTCTATGAGGCAGATGAGTTCGTCGTTCAGCAGTTGTTCATCCGCAATCCTGCTGAAGAGCGGGGGATGCTCGCTTATTTGCAAGAGACGATGGAGACGCGCAACCGTCTTGTCACCTATAATGGCAAATGCTTTGATTGGCCTCTCGTCAAAAACCGCTTCATTCTGAACCGGTTACGCACAACAGGCGCGGAACCAGATCATTATGATCTGCTCTATCCTTCTCGCAGCTTATGGAGGCGTTCGCTTCCTTCTTGCCGGCTCAGCATAGTCGAGAAGGCGAGATTGGGGCTGTCCCGGATGGATGATGTTCCCGGCTCGATGGCTCCGGCTCTGTACTTCCTGTACTTAGCTGAAGAGAAACCGGATGTGTTGTCTGGCGTATTCGAGCATAACGAGAAGGACGTGCTGACACTGGCGACGCTGTCTGTTCATCTGGCTAAGCTGCTCGAGGGCATCATACCGATGGAGCAGCTCGACGAGGAGGAGCTGTATCGGCTAGCGTTATGGATGGAGAAGCTGGGGGAGTCTGCCAAGGCCATGGAAGCGATCGATTCGCTGATCAGCCGACCGACGATCCAGCATTCGGAGATCGCGCTGCTCTGTGCGGCCTTCTATAAGCGACGCCATCGTTATGATCTTGCCGTGCCTATCTGGCGCGAGCTCGCAACTGCGGCTGGGCGAAGCGGGTTGACCTTGCTTGAGCCGCTGCTTGAGCTGGCGATGTACTACGAGCACCGCGAACGTGATATCGCGGAGGCGCTCTACATGGCGGAGCAGGCCCTGAACCGCGCGTGGAGCCGATTGTCCCTCACCCGAGGGGACAAGAAGCAGCGCGAGGCCTGCGAGCAGTTGCAGCAGCGCATTGCGAGGCTGCGGAAGAAGGCTGCGGGCGGTACGCAGAAGCGCACAGCCCCACGAGCTGCGACGGCGGATCGAGCCGTCAGTCGATCTGCGTCGCAGCTGCGACGCAGCCCCCAGCCGCGTACGGCTGAGTACGCGAACACCCTGTTCACAGCTCCGCATATGTGAACAGGATTAGAGCTTGTGTTGTCCCCGTAAACGTAGTTTACGGGGAATATTTCACATTCGGATCGAAGATCACTTGGATCACTTTTCCGCAGACACGGGCACTTTCAGAGTCGACAAGGATCGGCTCGTACTTGGGATTATCGGCAAGCAGCAAGTATTTGCCGTCGATCCGTTTGACCCGCTTGAGCGTCGCATGATCACCATCCACATTCACGACCGCAATCTCCCCATCCTCCACCTCATGCTGCACCTTCACAAGTACTTTATCCCCCGCATAGATGCGTGAGCCAGTCATACTGTCTCCTTGGACGATCAGAGAGAACAGCTCCCCTTCACCATAACCGGGATTCGGCATCACATCATACTGGATAATATGATCTTGTGCGAAGATCGGCTGGCCGGCTGCGATGTTCCCAAGTAACGGGACCCTGACAAACTGGTTGATGGACTGCGCACCGGCATCCTGTAACAGGCTGATACCTGCTACTGAACGTGCGTCCAATTGATTGTAGACAGCCATTTTCTTCTGCATATACTCGTCTGTATAATGACCGGCCGCTTCCATCAACATGTCATATGTAACTTCATTGTGGGCGGCTTCCGCCAGTTTCTTGATCGTTTCCGGCTCAGGGGCTTTGACGATTAGGCATCGCATAAGACGGGAGACATGGGCGTTTGAGACACCAGCGTTGTCAGCGTACTTATTAAGTGATCTGCGGCCTATCGCCATCTTCAGCAGTTCGGCGAATCTTTCTTTCTGGAATGAGGACACGGGTGAAGCTCCTTCCGAAAATGGGTTATTGATCACAGTATACATGATTCGTTACATGCAAGCAATGGTTGGCAGATATCTCAAACAAAATGTTGACTGAATGTAACGATATGTGATAAGTTTTTCTTGCGTAACTGTTACATTCAGTTAATGACACTTTAAAGGGAGTGAATCTCTGAGCATTTAAGTGGTATCGAATAGCTTTATTTGGAGATTGCCGAACTGGATTTTCAATATGCTTCTCTTACTTAAGTCCCTTCCTTTTGCTCGGTTTTTAACCTAATCCAATATTTGAGGAGGAATACACTATGTTTGCAAGGTATCAGATCGTTACATTTGGATTTTTTAACCGCTTGAGGTTTTTATGTACAGGCAGATTATGGCTCCGAATCGTGTATGACCCGAATGGGGCGCCCACCCATGCAGCAGCAGGCTTCAAGGAGCCTGGTGATGCGGTTCGTGCTACTCCTGAGGAGTTGCAGTCCGTTCAACAGCAGTTCGAGAACCATCAAGCAGCCGCAACTGAACATGGTATAGACTCGCAAAGTGCAGTAAATGAAGCGAAGGGAAATGCTGAGGAGTAGTTACGATGTTTCAATTGCGACAGTTTCCATATACGTTACCCCGCTGGTGAGGTTTTACTTTACACATACCGTTACATGCAGATAACAAAATATTAATAGGAGGATCCAGAAATATGATTCGTAATGAGAGTGGGACTCTGCATTTCATGAGACACGCACCGACGGAACGGCAGGAAATCGTACGCAGACCTCCGGGAGCATTCGCCGGGTGGATTAGTCGGGAATGGGGCGTGTCTTGGGTCATCAGTCAGGAAAGAAGCGATAAGCGTACCGGAAAGCGCCTTCAAGCCACGGAGGGCGTTCGTCTTGGGAAGGAGAGGGGACATGGATGATAACAACGGAGTTCGAATACCACAACCTGAAGAATATGGGGAACATATCGCGCGATTGAATGCCGAAAGCATTCATCAGAAGCAGCAGATTGCTTGGCAGTCGAAACAGATTGAACGTCTGGAACATAACTATCAGGCGCTGACGACGCAGCAGAGCGAGACCAAGACACTTGTCGGAGGCTTGTATACGCGGTTTGAAGGCTTGGACAGTCGTCTATTCGGTATGGTCCAACAGATGACTAAAGATAATGCCCAATTACTGCAACAAGTTACCAAGGGACAAGCCCATGAGCGTCATGAAAGTGATCTGGAACGATCAACCACCCAGAAATCATGGATGGGCCTCACGAAATACGTAATTTCAGTTACGATAGCAGCCCTGATCACTTATATCTTCACAAGGGGACTAATATGATGGCTGACATGAACGAACAGCAGATCAGCCAGTTGCACCCAACAGTCGCCCTGAAGGCGCGACAGTGGATGAAACAATCAGAGACGGAGGGCATCCGGCTTCTCATCACCCAGACACTGCGAGCTATATGCTCAAGGCAGAACCCGACCCGGCGCAATAGTGACCAATGCGAAGGGAGGTCAATCGTATCATAATTACGGTCTCGCTTTGGACTTCTGCTTGCTTAATGAGTATGGAAGCGCCAGTTGGCAGGTGAATGCGCAATGGAAGCGGGCAGCCGAGATTGGTAAGAGCCTGGGTTTTGCCTGGGGTGGTGATTGGAAAGGTAGTCTGATTGATTATCCGCACTTGGAATATACGTTCGGCTTATCGATCCAGCAACTGCAAGGAGGGAAGAAGCCGCCAACTCATAGCGAAGGGGAAGCCAATATGATCTGGCCATATCAACCTGAAATAATCAAGGAACGCATCTATGCTGAGAATGGTCAGCTGTATCGTTGTGATCGGCGACTACAACAAATTAGCCACTTCCAATGTCCACAATGAATCGACAGCCGCTATGATCAGAGTTAACGATCTATGTAATACTGACAATAACATGCTATTCTACCTCTCTCCCGCTGAGCTTCTGCTCAACGGGTCTTTATTAATTTAACAAATACCCTTTTCTTTCCACCTGAAATCATTGTATAATACGAGAACAAACGTTCGTATTTTTAATAGAGAGAGGAGATAATAATAGATGACAAACAAACGATCGATCACCTCAGTGCCTTGGCAGGATCACATGAAACCAGTAGTAGATGAGCTGCAGCTGAATGAGTTTTCTATGAAAATCCATCAATCTTATATATCACAGCAAGTACTAGAATTCACCCTGTTCGGAGGGATAGAGAACTATACGATTCACGGGGTTGTGGTCCACTTGGACAAGACATCGAATCGGTTCCGGATCATGGTGAACGGGGAGCTCGAATGGATTTGTATGTCGGAAATCGCAAGTATTGAAGCCAAGTAGCAAAAGAGGTACAGTTATTGAATACGCAGTCGTAATGAAACTGAAGGAGAACTGATCTTTTTGAAAAAGAAACTTGGCTTTTTAATCGATTTGGACGGTACGATGTATGCGGGCGATCAGGAAATTCCGTATGCCAGCGATTTTATTCAGTTACTGCGGGAACAGGACATTCCTTACTTGTACGTGACTAATAATTCTTCAAGAACACCCGAGGCAGTCGCCGAGCATCTACGGCATATGCGAATCCCGGCATCAGCCGAAGAGATAGTCACTTCTTCGCAAGCAGCAGCCGAATATATCGCCCATACGAATGGACTTGGAACGAAAGTATTTGCTATCGGGGAAGAAGGGTTGCGGGTGGCTCTTCTAGAAGCTGGGCTGCAATTGGTGGATGATGAGCCGGATGTTGTCGTTCAAGGGATTGACCGCACGTTCGACTATGCGAAGTTGAACCGGGCAGCCAGCTTCATTCGGGAAGGGATCCCTTACGTGCTGACGAATCCGGATGCCATGATCCCGTCGAACGGAACGTTCCTACCTGGAGCGGGATCCATCTCATCTGCTATTCAGATGGCTTCCGGTACTAAACCCGTCGTGATCGGGAAGCCGTGTGAGCCCATCATAAGCTTCGCTCTACACAGACTTAGGGAGACGGAACAGGTGTGGGTCGTCGGAGACAACCTCCTTACAGACATTGCAGCAGGCGCCGCCAGTGGGCTTCGAACAGCACTCGTGTTGACCGGCTTGGCAACGCCGGATAATGTAGAGCATCAGGTCGAACAGTCCGGCATTGTTCCGGATGTGATCGTCCAGCATCTGATGGAGTTAATTCCTAGCATCCAGCAGCGTGACTAGCAACCCATCTCCGTTTAGATTCTCGTGGAACCGGACATAAAAGTAACAAGGATTGACGGATCACGGAACGGAGGAACGTTGCACTATGCCTGAATTGCCAGAGATGGAAACGTATAAAATGCTGCTTCACCGAGAACTTGTCGGGAAAACGATACTTGACGCCTCGGTGCAAAGGGAAAAGTCGCTTAATGTGCCAGTTGATACGTTCATAATCACGGTTCGCTCGCGGACAATAACCGATATTTCCCGACGTGCCAAGCATTTACTGTTTCATCTGGACAATGGGGATACGTTGCTGCTCCATCTAATGTTGGACGGGTGGATGTTCTATGGCACAGACGAGGAGAAACCGGATCGCACTACACAAGTCGTGCTTACGTTCGGGGAACGAAGTTTGTACTTTATTGGACTACGGCTCGGTTATCTGCACCTGTTGCATGCAACGGAGCTGCAAGAGCGGTTAGCCTCATTCGGCCCGGAGCCTTTTGATCCAAGACTCGATGAAGTCAGATTCAACCATCTGCTGAAGCGAAAAAGGGCGGTGTTGAAGCCAACTCTCGTGGATCAAAAAATTCTTGCGGGCATCGGGAATTGTTATGCTGATGAATTTTGCTACCATGCCGGTGTTCTGCCGTATCGGCGAACTGGAGATTTGAGCGAAGCCGAGACGGCTCGATTGCTCCATGCGATGCGATACATTTTGAACGACGCCATGCGCTTCGGGGGCTATATGGAATATCCGTTGTACGTAGGGGATTCGCTGACTGGTGGCTATAATGCCCAGTGCCGGGTATATGACCGTGGGGGAGAACCTTGCTTCCAGTGCGGTCAACCGATCGTTCAGGAAGAGCTGGCATCCCGTAAAGTGTTTTATTGTAAGCATTGTCAGCGATAAGGTGGACGAGACATGTACCTGGGCAGTCATGTGAGCATTCGAGGTGGATATTTGGGTGCAGCGAAGACGGCGATTCAGCTTGGCGGGCGTTCGTTTCAATATTTCCCGAAAAATCCGCGGAGTCTCGCAATCAAATCATTCGATCGCAGAGACGCAGAAGCTTGTGCGGTATTTTGCCGTGAACAAGACCTGCAATCTATTGCACACTCCGCGTATCCCGCCAATCTAGCGGCTGAGGACGATGAGAAGCAGGAGGCGGTCATTCGCTCGATTCTGAACGATCTGACGATCACGGAGGCGTGCGGTTCGGTCGGACTCGTTGTCCATTTCGGAGTGTACAAGGGTAATGACCCGTTGCAAGGCTATACACGGATCATTCAGACTCTCAATGAAATCATGCGATTGTGGGAGGGCAATACGCTCATTCTTATCGAAAATCAAGCAGGGGAGCATGCGCGGATGGGCATGACGCTGGAAGAACTAACCCAAATCCGCAATCTCACCACAGCACCTGACAAAATTGGATTTTGCCTGGATACGTGTCATGCATTCGCAAGTGGATTATGGGATGGGCACAATTGGACAGAGGTGATCGCTAAGGGAGAGAAGACGGGGTATTGGGACCATCTGCGGGCGGTTCATCTGAACGATTCTGTCTATCCGACCCGCTCTTACCGAGATCGTCATGCGAATATTGGACACGGCCAAATCGGTCTGGAGGCGTTTAGACAGTTTTTGACTACGCCCTTGCTGTCGAACTTGCCTGTTGTGTTGGAAACTCCGACGTCCATATCGCTTTCTCATGCGGATGAACTACGACATCTTAGCACGTTGGCTGGAGAATAGTTACTGGATGGTAGATGAATATAGGCTACACTCATGATCGTTTGGGGGAAGACGTTATGGAGCAGATGGAAGAGAGAGGACCGAGTATCCTATTATACTTGGATGATAACAGGCCTTGTCCGCCTGGATTCGTTGTGGCGAGAAATGCGGACGAGTGCATAGAGTGCCTCACATTATGTGACGTACAACTTTTATCTCTGGATTATGACTTGGGCTGGGGGATGCCAACGGGACTGGAAGTCGTGCGTTTTATGGTTACGAAGTTGACGAAATCAAGGTTTCCTCGTGAAATCTATATGCATTCTTCGAGTGCGATAGGCAGAATGAATATGTATCAACTCCTCTATATGCACTTACCAGATGGGGTACAGCTATACAATGCTCCAGTTCCAGTTGAGACGCTTCAACGAGCAGCCTTGGGGAAATTGAATGTGGAAAAGTAAGGGCAATCAAGCTACAATAGGTCTATTCGCATTGTAATGATTCGCAATGAATAGGCCAACAGGAAGTGAAGGTGACTTATGAGCTTGATTCAACTTACAGATGTACAGTTCACCCGTGGTGAACGACGCATCCTACAAGATGTTCAATTGAAGGTCAATCGTGGCGAGCACTGGGTTGTTCTGGGGAAGAACGGTTCCGGTAAAACAACAATTCTGGAAATGATCAACGGATATTTGTTTCCGAGCAGCGGTCATGTAGAAGTAATGGGCAATTTGTTCGGCTCTGTCGATCTGCGCGAAGTTCGTAAGCATATAGGCTACATAAGCCAGTCGCTGTTAGAGAAGCTGACGATGCGCGACCCTGTATGGGAAGTTGTCGCCACGGGGGAATACGGTTATCTGAGATTTTATGAACAGATTCCGCAGGAAGCAGAAGACAAAGCTAGAGCGATGTTGGCAGAGCTGCGGCTCTCGCATGTGCAAGATCAGCCGCTCGGAACTTTGTCTCAAGGGGAGCGCAAGAAAGTGATGCTGGCTCGGTCGCTGATGACCGACCCTTCTATCCTGATTCTGGACGAGCCATGTTCTGGCCTGGATTTGTTCGAGCGTGAAGAGCTGCTCCAAAGTGTCGAAACTCTCGGCAAACGCGATTTGACCATGGTATACGTGACACATCATATTGAAGAGATTGTACCGACTTTCACCCATATTGCACTTATTCAACAGGGACGCATCCTTGCACAAGGGGAGAAGAAGCAAGTGCTAACGGCCGATCTGCTCCAGCAAGCGTATGACGTACCTGTAACGATCGAATGGGTTAAGGATCGCCCTTGGATTCGTGTTATTTAAGCAATCATACCACATCATTAATGCTGTTAATAATTAATGCAACTAATAAGTTAGGGGATTGAGGCAAATGGATACCGAGATACGAACATCAAGCTTTATCGGCACATCCAATCGCGGCTTTGCCCTTTACGCGCAGGACGAGATTCGCCGCCTATTTCCAGGCGCCAAATGTACAGAGCTATCGGAGCAGGAAGTATTCCTCATCGGGCTTTCAACGTCCCGGGAAGAGGCCATCGGCAAATTCATTACGGATGAGCCTATTTTTCTGCGCCACATTCAACCCGTTGACGCAGCAGTTCCTATATTGCGCAATGAAACGGATTTATTCATGCTGTCCTCCTATGTCAGCTCGAATCTTACGTTTCAATCCGGTGAACGAGTAGCGATTCAGATTCGCAAGCAAGATCGGTTGGAGCTGCCATATAGCCTTACACAAGTTAGAGAAGCGCTATCGGAGAAGCTGGAGCAGTACTTTCAGGTGGCAACAGTACCCAAGGATGCGGAACGTATTGTCTCGATGTATTTCACGAGTGAGACGGCGTACATCGGATTATCCACTCCAGATGAAAACTTGTCTGATTGGGCGGGCGGAGCGATTCGATTCCAGCGGGAAGCCGAACAGATCTCGCGTGCGAAGTTCAAGCTTCTGGAAGCGGAGCAGGAGTTCGGACTGGATTTCTCGGCGTTCTCAGCTGCGTTAGATATTGGTGCGGCACCAGGGGGTTGGACATCATTGCTGCTTGAACGTGGACTGCGTGTTGCAGCTGTCGATCCAGGTGATATGCACCCCAGCTTACTTAAGCATCCGCAGCTTACGATTTACAGGAAAAATGCGAGTGACGTAACGTTTCCGGATCAGTCCTTCGATCTGCTCGTATGTGATATGAGTTGGAGCCCCTTACAGATGGCCAAGCTGCTTATTCCATTACTGTCTGCGTTACGTGTAGGTGGAACGGCAATCGTGACACTTAAGTTAATGCATGGTAAACCGTTCCAGACCGTGAAGGATACTTCCCGTACGTTTGGTCCCCAGCTTGAGTTGATTCGGGCGAAGCAATTGTTCCATAATCGGGACGAAGTCACATTATTTTTGCTGAAGCGTTGAAATGCTTCTCCGTATCTGATATATTCGTTCTAACAAAGTCAATGAAGAGGAAGAGTATGTGCACCCTCTGTTCCCCAGAGAGTCGGCGGTTGCTGTAAGTCCGACGTTCAGATTGCACCGAAAATCACCTCCGAGACGTGACCCGAATCCAGATTCTGCGTAAGTAGACTAGGGGTAGGGGGCACCGGATGTCCACCGTTACAGGGAACCGCATGTGATGGCATGTCGGATGAGCGCCGAATTTATTCGCTGTTTGATTACAAGCAGTGCATGGTTCGGAATTAGGGTGGTAACGCGAGTAAACCTCGTCCCTTTTTGGGGCAAGGTTTTTTTTGTTTTCCAAGAAAAATAATTCGATGAGGTGGTTCAGTTGGGGATTACTCGGTGCAATATCAGGACATCATGCGGGCTAAATACAAGCTTGGAGATCACATTCACCGCACGCCACTAACGTTGTCCAAGACTTTAAGCGAGATGACGGGCAGCACGGTGTATCTCAAGCTGGAAAATTTGCAGAAGACAGGTGCATTCAAAGTTCGTGGAGCGTGGAACCGGATCGCGCATCTGAGCGAAGCAGAACGTCGTCGCGGGGTTATCACGGCTTCGGCAGGTAACCACGCCCAAGGCGTTGCTATGGCAGCAGCACAGGCAGGGATYGCTTCAACGATTGTGATGCCGATCGGGGCACAAGAAGCGAAGATCGCCGCGACGAGAAGTTACGGATCGAGTGTTGTGCTGCATGGACAAAACTATGATGAAGCCTATGAACATGCTGTGCAACTGGCGGACAAGAGTGGTGCTGTGTTCGTCCACGCCTTCAACGATCCATATATTATTGCCGGTCAAGGGACGATCGGAATTGAGATCATGGATGATTTACCTGGGGTCGATGCGATTATTGTACCTGTTGGTGGCGGTGGTCTAATCAGTGGAATTGGTTTGGCAGTGAAGTCCGTTCGTCCTGAAATCTCGATTATCGGGGTGCAACCTGAAAAGGCCGACTCGGGATTCCGTTCCTGGCAGGCTGGTTCGATGCAAGCAATCGAGCAGCCCAAATCAATCGCTGATGGGTTGTGCGTGAAGAAACCGGGTGCGCTGCCCTTAGGATGGATGAAGCAAGTTGTGGACGACTTCGTAACAGTGAGTGAACAACAGATCCGGGATGCCATGTTCCTGTTGTTGGAACGAAACAAGGTGTTGGTGGAAGGGGCGGGTGCCGCTGCTGTTGCCGCCATGCTGACGGGTAGCTTGAACCTTCGAGGGAAGCGTGTGGCACTAGTAGTGAGTGGCGGTAACGTGGATTTTGCCAAGCTTGCCGACCTGTACTCAACTCGGACGTCGATTCCGGTCGAGATGGGTACATCATAATTGTATTGAGATAAAATGGAAATAGTGGTAATTTGAATAGGACTGCTTTGTGCAGTCCTATTTCTTTTGGCAAACATAAGGGGGAATGATGAATTCAATCATTACCGAACAATAACACCCCGTCCGAGTTGCTTGGCGGGCGATATCGGCTGCTGCGTCCAATCGGACAGGGTGGGATGAGCACCGTATTTTTGGCGGAGGATATGAAGCTGCCGGGCAAGCTGTGGGCGGTGAAACAGTATAATAATCTGGGAACGGAGTATTCGATTGCACAAGGTGAAGTAGCGGTTATGCTCCAGCTGAAGCACCCTTACTTGCCACATATCGTGGATTTCTTCCCGCCGAATCCGTCTAATCCGGATCCGCCCCACCCAGCCAATCCGCAGCTGCCTCAACAGCTTGAACGCTCCGATTATGGATATTTGGTCATGGAATACATCGAAGGACAGACACTATTAGATTGGCTCAGTCAACAGGGAAATCGACTACCGATCCGTCTGACATTGGAGATTGGCATGCAAGTATGCGAGCTGCTTCAGTATTTGCATGAGCAACAACCAGCCCCGATTGTTTACCGGGATCTGAAGCCGGCTAACTTGATGCTGGACAAGCAGGGGAAAATTCGGCTGATCGATTTCGGCATTGCGAGAAGCTATAAGCCCGGCCAATCCTCAGACACCGTCCCGCTAGGGACCATGGCGTTTGCAGCACCAGAACAGTTGAACAGGGAACAGACCGATCCGCGATCCGACCTCTATTCGCTCGGGGCCATGCTGTACTTCTTACTGAGTGGAGGCAGCTACTTTGTGTCTACTCGTAAGCCGCTACACCAGCTGAGAGATGAGCTGGATGAGCAAGTGTCTGAGGTCGTTCATCGGCTGATGGAGCATGATCCAGGTGATCGGTTCCAAACGGCGGGCGATGCGGGGGCGGCGTTGTATCAGGTAAGTTTGCCTGCAACTCTAGATCCGCTACACTCGACGATAAGCAAAGGCATAACGGCTCGCACGGAGCAGCTTCCGTTGACTTTGCCGGATACGTCCAGCAATCGTGTCGGTCAAATGTCCGCAAGCCATGCAACCTACACGGCTAAAGGTCAAAAACTGATCATTGTCGGATCGCTATACGCTGGAGCTGGTGCAACATTCACAACGATCGCATTGGCTCGTACGCTTGCCCGACTTAGTATCCCGGCAGCCGTTATCGAATCGGCGGTCAGGGAACCAGAGCTTGCCGCGCTTCTGAGGCTCCCTGATGTGAGGCCTACGGCAGCTTCCGCGAACTATTATGATGACGATCCTAGCTTGATCGGCCATACCAAGGGCGGAATTCGTTGGCTAGCGCTTCAGCCATCTGCAATGATTTCTGCCTCGACTGACTCAAGGAGTGCGGCTGCGAATGTGGAACGTGTGTGGCAAGCGATGGAGCGTGTGACGGAATCGAACGTCATTCTCGACGTATCTGACGGTTGGTTGGACCAAGGTGTGCTTCAGTTATGCAGGACAACTGCGGAAACCGAGATTGTAGTCGTACTCGATCCATTCCCATCCAGATGGGAAGCGGGATGGACGCATAGGAATTTACAAGTGCTCCGTCGATTGTCGAATGAAGGCCATTCGATTCGTTGGGTGATGAACAAAGACGCACCACATGCTGGGAGAAAAGAACGGATGAACAGAGCACCTGCCAAGCCGCTGTGTGTTCTGCCCTATATCGCGGCTGAGCAACGTCTTCAAGCGCTCGATAAGGGCAAGCTTGTTCAAGACATGCCTGTTGTGCGAGAGTCGATTGCCACAGCACTGATGCCGCTTTTGAAGCAGTTGCAATTGTTGCCAGCTTCGTCCAAGACATCTAGCACGTTTTCATTTTTGTCGTTTTTTTAATAATGGTGTAAAAAAATATGTTGAATTATCGTCATCAGTTGCATATACTAAGGGTAACTTAGTAACATTTGGAAGCGGAAGCACCGCGAACCTCAGACCTCAGTCTGTGCGTTTGCGAGTGCTTTTTTTGTTGTTATTTTGGGGTGAGAGAAGGAGGAATTGTATCGATGACTGAAAAAATGGATTTTGTAATCGCTGATCCAGATAGTGCATATTTGCAATTGTTGGCCGCCTATATTCGACAGTCCAACTGGTCGGAACGTCTAACCGTCAGATGGTTTACGAAACAAGAGAGCTTGCAAGAGGAAGTAAGTAGCTCTGATCAACAAGCCCATTTGTATCTGGTTCATCGTCTTTGGCACCCGGAACAACCGGTGCGAGGTTGGGTTGCTCTGGATGATTCGAATGTTGAACTAACCGTTGCTGTCAATCAATCACTCGTTATATCCCGGTTGTTCAAGTACCAGCCGATTGAGCGATTGCTAGACGCGGCTTCCCACATGGCCGAGCAGTTACGATCCGATCGCACGCAGAGAGCATACCTGGAGCCGTCGAAGGTGACTGTTATCTCCGTTCTCTCGGCAGCGGGGGGCACGGGCACCACTACTGCCGCATATCAATTAGCTCGCTTGCAGGCAATGAAGGGAGGGCGGTGTCTGCTCGTCAATCTGGAACCGATCTGCTCCCTGCTGTCGTCCGATCCCGATTATTCCCGTCAATTCGGACAATATTTGTACTACTGCCGGGGCGATTCACCAAAAGTGTCTGAAGGGCTGAAGAAGCTGATTCGTAGGCATCCTCGCTGTCCAATCGATGTGCTTGGGGGATCTGGGGCATTCCGAGAGATGGAAGAGATTTCGGCAGAAGATATTCGACGTCTACTAGACCATATCCGTTCATTGGGCACATACAGCACCGTGATCATCGATCTCGATTCAGGAGTAAGCGCCTGTGTGAAAGGAGCCATCGGCGCAAGCGATCGATTGGTCTGTATGCTGACGGAGGATGCAGCTTCGATACGCAAGACTGCTGAGTTTCTCAATGCTTGTCCGAAGTGGCTGGACACCGATTCCGAATGGATTCGTTCCAAACTGATTTTAGCCTTTAACCGATGGAAGGGTGATACTGGAATTGATTTTCGTACTCTCGGAGTTCCGGTTGCGGCCAAGTTGCCCTATATCCCACAGTGGAAGCTGATCCCGGCATGGGAACAAGAGCAATGCGATCCATTGTTCGAGCGTCCGTTGCAGCAGCTGGCAGAGGCACTACACCTTGATTCGACAGGATTCGGTCATGCTTCAACAGCTTGATACCCTTGCTGCCGGAATTCGCGAACAGATCCGTGAACGACTGAATTGGAACCGTACGATGTCAGATGCTGAGCTGCTGGAGCATATCGAACAGACCGTATTCCATCACAACGAGTACCAGACTTCCGAGTTAACTGCCCATGAGATACAAGGGATTATACGTCGCATTTATTATTCATTCCGGGGAATGGACGTTCTGCAGCCGCTACTTGATGATCCGACGGTAACCGAAATAATGGTCAACTCGCATGAAGAAATTTTTATCGAGCGTGAGGGAAAGGTCGAGTCGTTCGGGGGCCGATTCGAATCAAGGGAGAAGCTGGAGGATTTGATCCAAGCGATTGTCGCCAAAGTGAATCGGGTTGTGAATGAAGCGAACCCGCTCGTGGATGCAAGGCTCCCAGACGGCTCACGTGTCCATGTCGTGCTTCCGCCTATTGCGTTGAAAGGCCCTACCCTAACGATTCGGAAATTCCCAAGTGAACCGTTGCTCATGAGTGACTTGATCACCCGAGGGGCAATTGATCAGCGAGCTGCTGTATTCCTGCAACGTCTAGTTGCCGCCAAATTCAACGTGTTCATTAGCGGTGGCACCGGGTCAGGTAAAACGACTTTTCTGAATGCGTTGTGTCAATTCGTGCCTCGTGAAGAGCGGATTATCACTATTGAAGATTCAGCTGAGTTGCAAATTCGTTCCGTGCCGAATTGGGTACGATTGGAGACACGCAATGCGAATACGGAAGGAAAAGGCCACATCTCAATACGAGAGCTGATCAGAAGTTCATTACGCATGAGACCGAACCGGATCATTGTGGGGGAAGTTCGCGGTGCGGAGACACTCGACATGCTGCAAGCAATGAATACCGGTCATGATGGTTCACTGAGTACGGGTCATGCTAACTCTGTTGAGGATATGCTGAGTCGATTGGAGACGATGGTGCTAAGTGGTGCCGAGCTTCCCCTCCAAGTGGTGCGCAAGCAAATAGTTTCCGCTATTGAAGTCATGGTTCACTTATCGCGATTCAAGGACGGCAGTCGGAAGGTGACGGAGATTACCGAGATCGCCGCTTGGGAGAATGGAGAAGTTGTATTGAATCCGTTGTTCAAGTTCCAGGATCAGGGAGAATCGGATGAAGGGAAGCAACTCGGAACACTCATCCCGACAGGGTATGCCTTGCAGCGTAACTATAAACTTAATCTTGCAGGTCTTGGGCAGGAGGGAGCGATTGATGGAGAGACAAGAGGAAAATCTGCTGATTTATAGCGAGTATGAGCTTTCTCCAAGCGAGAGGGGGATTTGCTTAACGGTATCGGCAGTGTTTCTGTTCGGCGTAGGTATGTTGTTCTATGACAGCTATGTATTCGCATTGGTGATGAGCTTGTGCGCTGCGTTCACGCCCAAGTTCCGTAGGCAGCAGCTTGTTAAGAAGAGAAGATCAGAGCTGAAGCTGCAGTTCAGACAAGCACTGTATGCCTTGTCCACTGCACTTGGTGCCGGGAGATCCGTGGAGAGCGCCTTCCGCGAGTGCATTCCTGATCTGCGACTGCTGTACCCCGCTCATAGGGCACTGATCATCGTGGAGTTGGAAATCGTGAACCGTCGGGTCGACATCGGAGAGCCACTGGAAGCTGCACTAAGAGATTTCGGAGACCGTAGTGGGATTGGCGACGTGATCCAATTCGCTGAGGTGTTCGCCACTTGTAAGCGGACAGGCGGAGATATGGTCGAGGTGTTAAGGAAAACGTCCCATATGATGGGGGAGAAGCTGGAGATGGAACAGGATATCTCGGTCATGATCGCCCAGAAGCGGTTTGAAGCGAAGGCACTTAGTCTCATCCCGTTCGGGATTATCGCTTTCTTGTCATGGAGCTCACCGGATTATATGGCGCCCTTGTACACAGGAGCGGGTCGAATCGTCATGACGTTGGCATTAGGCATGCTCGGCTTGTGCTATGTGATCTCCCAGAAAATAATGGAAATTCGAATATAACGAAGAGGAGGGCTTGATGAATGCAGGCATGGTTAATGGCACTCGCCCTCATTGTCGTCGAGAGGACGAATCTTCTGGATCGCTTACAACCAGTCAAAGTCCAATTGCATTTGAAAATGTTGGCCCTTCATGGAGACAATCGGGAGTTGTTTCATTCCAAACGGTTCGCGGCACAAGCACTACTTGTCTGGATCATCAGCGTTCTGATCCTGCTCTTCTTGTTTCTGGCTTCCGAAGGAGACTTGGTCATGCTTACAGCCGGATTGTTGTTCTCCTTCTGTATTCCATTCGCCCTATATAAGGAGTTGGATCGACGAATCAAGCGAAAGAAGCAGTCCATCGTGCTGGAGCTGCCGGAGCTGCTTAATCGAATGACGCTGTTGCTGAACGCGGGGGAAACGGTTCAGGGTGCCTTGTTGAAATGTGCGGCGAACCGATTCGGGTCCACGGGTGCAACGGTTGCCGATAAAAGTCCATTGCAGAAAGAAATTGCACTGTTAGTGTCCGGACTTCACAATAGGGAACCGTTTCATCTGCTGATGGAGAGGCTTAGCAAACGGTGTGCTGTGCAGGAAGTAACGGTGTTTACAACAACGGTACTAATGAACTACAAGCGTGGAGGGGATTCATTCGTATTGGCTCTTAAGGGGTTGTCCGGTGAAATGTGGGAACGGCGTAAAGCTCTCACTCGAATGCTCGGTGAAGAAGCGTCTTCCAAGCTTATTTTTCCGATGCTGCTCATTTTTCTTGTGGTCATGACTATCGTTGCAGCACCAGCAGTCACGATGATGAATCAGCCTTAATACTCATATTGGAGGAATGTGGAGATGAGATCAATCTATCGATTATTAGAACGAGTTTGGAAAGAGGAAGATGGATTGGGGACACTGGAGTTACTCTTGATCGTTGCAGTTCTGGTCATTGTGGCCGTAGCATTCAGGAAATGGATACTGAGCTTCATCAAATCGCTATTCGGGCAAGCGAACGAGGAGCTGGGTAACACAGGTTCGAAGGAATGCTTGTCCAATCCGAGTACCTGCGCGACTCCGACAACCCCATGACCCTGCGCAAGAAGTTGCTCAAAGCTTATGTCCGTATTTGGTCGGAGCAAGCGGGGAGCTTCACATTGGAATCGGCGTTGGCATTTCCAATTATACTGCTCGCTGTTATTGCGCTCATTAGCTTCAGCTTCATGCTGTTCAATCGTTCGGACCTATACGCTACCGCAGCGGCCGTAGTAGATCGTGCGGCATTCACTTGGGATAACAGCTCCAAGGACTCGGTGACGGGATCCTATCCACTGGGACAGCATGATGGCCTGTACTGGCGAACGGGGAGTGACAGCTTCTCGGATGCGTTCGGTTTTCTCGTGCGGAACGAGGCATCACGCCTTGTCTTGCCGGCAAATCCGAGTGGAAATGATTCGGGGCTACCTCAATCGAAGTTAAGAAAAGCGGCTGACCCAATATCCGCTTCTATTGTTGGAGATATAAGTTATACGAACAAGCTATACAGTCGTCAGATTGAGGTGAGCTTGGACCGCCCTCCAGCAATACCCACGTTCACGAAGGATTGGTTCACACCTTCAAGTACTGTAACGATTCGTTCGGCGGTTACCGAGCCGGTCGAACTAATTCGTACCGTCGATTTCGCCCGAACGTTTGCAGGCAGGTTGAAGCAACTGCTATCTAATCGGAGCACAACTGTTCCGCTTCCTGCTGCTACAAGTACTCCGCCAACTAGCATAAAGCTTACTTCAGAAAGAGAAGCGGCCGAATACTTGCGAAGCTTGTTGGGAAGTACGGAAGCCGTATACGTAACGACACCTTCCGGGCAGCAGAGAAAGCTGGATTCACTCGATCCGGACGGGTTGTTCCATGAAGCGAAGTTCGGTTATACATCGAAGACGGAAGCGGTCGAAGGGCAGATTGCCAAAGACTTGGAGTTGCTGCAAAGTGCTGGCATGGTGAAAGGTGTCGTGTGGCACTTTTTCCGCGATAGCCGCAATGGCAAGATCGGTCCTTCCAAGCCATTACGTCGAGAACTTGAAAAACGTGGAATATTGGTCGTCATTCATTCATGAGGAGGAATCAGGTTGTTGGGCATACGCAAGCTGTGGAAATCACAAAGAGGCTCGGCGTCCGTATTTCTAATGCTCATTGTGGCTCCTCTATTCGTATTTCATGCGGTGCTGATCGATTTCGTCCGAATTCGAATAGCGGAGCGTGAATCCGAATCTTCCTTGAAGACCGCCCTCCGTTCGACATTATCGGCCTATGACACGGCATTGAGGGAATATGGACTATATGCAATCGGTCTTGACGATGAAGAGGCAGAGCAATTGTTCAAGGATRTTTTGTCCCGCAATCAGAGCSCATCGGACTCTAGAGGGGTGATGACGCTTGTTAAGCCTATTGCGGATGAGAATTCGGTGAAACTGACCGGCCTATATTCGTTGGGGAATCAGACCGTTTTTCGTCAGCAAATGCTTGAAGAGATGAAGTATAGGGCGCCCGCTGAATTCGCGGTTAATGTGATTGATAAGCTGGTAAGTGGGAAGAACATGACCGCTGCACTAACTGGTGCTTCTGCCTTCGAGAAGCGTGCGGAAGAAATTGAGAGCTTAGTGAACAAACGGGAACATGCACTTGACGGAGCATGGGACGCCTTATTGCAGATGGGGGAGAAAGCTGAAGTTTATAAGTCCTATTACGCCGTTCGCTTGTACGAACTGGATCAATTGGCGTCGCAAATCGGGGTGCACGACGTAGCCGACATCGAGCAATCGATTCGGACTCTTAGAAGTCAGACCGAGCAAATTCAACAAGCGATCACCCAGCATTATTCTACACTCCAAGAGCTTGTCAAGCACGCCAAAGAAAATATGCAACTGATCTCCGATATCCAGAGAACGATCGGTGGACTACAAGGCAGCTTGTCTGCCTTATCTGGGCAAATCGAGCAATGGCAATCGTTATTGCGGACGATTGCCGAATATTCGTTACTCTTGGAAGTGACCAAGGGAGAAGTAGCCCGAGACGCAGCCATCATGATAAGTAAGCAGCAGGTGATTATGAACAAGCTGGATGAAGCACAGCARTATGATGCGGACATTCGTAATCTCGCGACTAGTTCCGATGCTTCGCCGTTCATGTCGACGGAGATCGTAGAGCAAACGATAAAACCAGCATCCTATTATGCCTCATACAAAGTGGAAGCGAGTAGTGTAGCTGCCTTATTCAATGGGTTCGACGCAGCGGTTCGAGCGACTACACCGTTCCTGGGAGACAACCGATGGACGCCGGACCGTTACAGCACATTAACTTCCTCGAATGAAGCTTATGCTTCACGAGCTAGGACCGTTGTGGACAACCGGCAAGTTGAAGAGGTCAAGCGTCAACAAGCGTCCGAATCCACGCGCAAGGAGCGGAACAAGCAGCTCAATCGAATGAACGAAGTCATCGATCAGGTGAAGAGGCTCGTTGCGGAATGTGGTGGCATTAGCGGGGGAAGTGAGATTTATGACCGACTGGAGAAAAACAACCCTAGTTCAGGTTCGACTGCGTTGTCAGCCAAATATATGGAGTACAATCGGATTGCCGAATCTACCTCCACACCAGCCGCATCTGTTGCAACTAATGGCGAACAGGCAAGACGCGGCGCGTTTCGTCTGATCGATTCCATCGTACCTATTCTTACATCGGCGGCCCAATCGTTTCGAAATGAGTTTTATGTGAATGAATTCGCACTGGAGAAGTTCAATTATCGGACGTACGGGAAAGAAATGGCGGCTGACGGACAAGCTGTTCGCGCAACAGCGGTTACGAATCCGGGACAGCATTCGCTGAGAAATCAAGAGGCTGAGTACATCTTGTATGGTCAAGCCTCCTGCATGTTGAACCAATCTGCAGCTTATGCGGAGATGTTCGCCCTGCGTCTGGCCATTCGAATGACGGAAGCGCTTATGAGTACAGAAGCCAAGCTTGTTGGGTCATTAGGTACCCCGCTGATGATGATCCTCTGGGCGGCAGCAGAAGGCGCGATTGTTGCTTACAAAGATATGACGGAGCTGGTGAACGGGAAGGCTGTACCGGTATCAGAGAAGCTGGCTGGTGGTGCTGTTACGATGAACTATAAAGATTATTTGCGACTCTTTTACTTGCTACATAGCAACAACAAGACAACGATGGCTCGAATGCAGGCGTTAATCGAGGTCGATACCGGTCAGGATCTTACCCGGAAAAACACCTATTTGCGTGGAGTAGCGACAACTAGTGAACGATTGTGGTTTTTTCCCTACTTCGAGTCCTTATTCGCCTATGACATCAAGCGAAATCGTGTCTATTTGCAGCAGACAGCATTGTTATCCTATTAACGCTTCCAATGGCTAGGAGGTCTGATCTATGGGCAACTGGTTTACCCGGATGTGTAAGCGAGAACAAGGTGGTATCGCGTTGGAGGCGGCACTTGTAATGCCGTTCTTCCTCGCATTCGTGCTAGCGATGGCCTCCATTATCAAACTTACGGTGACAGACCTGGCGCTGCAGCGAGCACTGACGGAAACGACGAAGCCGATTGCCGCTTATGCCTATCCGGCCCAATTGCTGGCTGTCGAAGCCAAGATGGTGTACGAGAGCAGTAGTGTAGGGAGTACGATCAACGAATTGATCGGACGAGTCACCTCGGCCAGAGATAAGCTGCTGCAGGGTGAACAGTTGACCGAACGTTATGAAGCATTTATCCCAGACTTTATGTTGAGTTTGGTCAGTTGGGAGCAACAGAAGCGTGAACAGCTGGAGTCGAATTCACAAGAACAAGTGGATGCTTTCGTCAACAATCAGCTTAACCCGATTATCCGTCAAGTTTTCAAGTCCCTTGTGCTTCAGGCTGCTGACACGCATGCACTCTCTGCACAGCGGCTGCGAGTTGTCGAAGTCAAGCTGCCCAAGCTGGATCATCCAGGGGAGGCTTTCATCGGCATAACGGCTGAGTACGATGTACGGTTACCGATCCCTTTCTACACCCGAATAATTACACTCCGCAAACAGTGCTACGAACGGCTGTGGATCGGCGCATGATGAGGAGGATTGAAGGACTTTGGCGGCTATTATCGCATTGCTAATCTTACTTGGTGTTGCCTTCGTACAAGATGCCATGCAATCCAAGATTGCCAACGCGCTTACATTAACTGGGATGCTGGCAGGACTAGTGCTCTCGGTAGCGACAGGTGATGGTAGTTGGGGAGCTCGCTTGTTTCATTCTGTAACCGGTCTGTTGAGCGGCCTAACCGTTATGCTTGTCTTGTATGCGATAGGAGCGGTTGGAGCGGGTGATGTCAAATTGTTCGGCGCTATTGGAGCGATAGCTGGGGTGCAATTCGTGTTATATGGCATGATGAATGCCGTATTGTGCGCAGGTATCGTAGGGATTGTCGTGCTGGTGTGGAAACGGGAATTTCGTTATAGAATCCGGAGGGTTGCCGCTGTACTATTCGGCATTTGGATATGGCGAGACCTGAGGCCTATTGAGACGCTGAAGTCGGCAGAACCGCTCAAGTTTCCTTTTATGTACGCTGTGCTCCCGGCTATGGCACTAACCTGGTGGACAATCGGGATATAAGTTTTTGGTAAAGGAGCCTATATGGACGAGCAAGCAGAAGGACTACGTTTTGATTATAAAGCGGATAACGGCAATTTTCTGTTGGTAGACCGAAATCCGCCATTGAGCAGAGCAGATATGAATCCGATTGAAGTGCAGATGTTGCATCATAATAAATTTCCTAGATTGCTGCCCATTCAATTCGAAGAAGTGGATCGGAACGTACGTCTTCTATATGACATTGGTGGCAAGAAGATGCTAAGTCACAGGCTGAGAAGAGAGCAGCTGACGCAGGAACAATACTTGCGCATCATGCTTCATACGGTTATTGCGATCGCCGATTGCCGAGGATACATGCTGGATGAGCAGGGCTTGCTTCTACAATTTGACCATATCTTCACCGGAACTGATATCGAGGACTTATATTTTACGTACATCCCGATTCTGAACTTTGCAGGGAAGCAACCCATTCAAGAGTCGTTCAGAGCTTTCTCTGCACAATGTCTGGGTTCGGTCAAATCGATGGAAGGACAAGCGATACCACGCGTTCTCTCCATTGTGCGGGATGAGGGGGTTCATCATCCAGGACTTAAGGAACTGTTGCTGACGTTGCTCTTGGAATGTACTCCAGCTTCCTCTCTCGCTTATAGTGAACAACGTCCTGCATGGATTCAAGCAACGCAGACTCGATCTGAACAGTCAGAGCATACTCAGGAACGTTCTGCAGGATCGTCACCAACATTTTCTGCTTCAATGCCCATTTCACCTGTAACAATCCCGTCAGCTCCATTAGTCAAGCCGGAGATGACCCCACAAGGCTTCGTACTGCAACACGAACCAGCTAGCGGCCCAGTCTCATGGTTGAAACGCATCCGCGAGCTAAAAGACGAGGTAGGTCCTTCTATGGAAACGGGTGAGCTCCCCCTTCATGCTCGGTTAGAGAAGAAAACGAACGTTCCGATCAAAGCCAAATTAGGTGGTAAATCTGGAAAGAAGCTCTTGTATGTTATTGTCGCGGCTCTGGCATTAATCGGGTTGATCTGGAGTTTTTATTCCGAAGCTTCCTCAACGTTTGATCTCGTTCTGATGGCAGGATTAAGCGGATTAGTGTTGCTAACAATTGTCCTATTACTCAGAATCCGTCCCTCGTGGTTGGTTGGTAGGTTGGATGATCAGAGCAAGGATCGAGCTGAACATAGGGATAAGAATGAGGATGACTATTCCGAGGAAAGCATGATGTGGAACAACAGCAGCATCCAATTGTCTCATAATCAAGTTGCCGCTGCTCGTTCAATCACTCCAATAAGCCAAGATTTAGCTCCGATTCCGTACAATCCTTCTACGGTATTGCTGGATATGGATGTGTTGCGTAACGTGAATGATATTCAGACGAACCATTACTCGCTAAGCATCCGGAAGGAGTCGGGAACGGATAAGGTTCTGCTAACCGGAGATAACTTCATTATCGGGCGGGAAGAGGGTGGTGTGAATTATTCACTTGAAGGCGCAGGTGTATCGAAACATCATCTGGAGTTGATCTTCCGAGACGGAACATATTGTGCTCAAGATCTCGGATCGACGAACGGAACTTTGCTGAATGGAGAACGCATGGCCCCCTACAAACCTTATCCGTTAAGTGATGGAGACCGACTAGGCATCATCCGCACGCAATTTGTTTTTAAGAAGGAATAGATATGGTACAATAAATCTATTCTTGTCGAAAAAGGGGATATTGACGGTGCTTACTCACATTGTGTTATTTAAAATGAAAGATAAAAGCCAAGAAGCTGCGGACAAAATGATCAGCATGCTTCGTGCGCTGGAAGGTCAAATTCCGCAATTGCTTGCGATTGAAGTAGGTCAGGATGTGCTTCGCACAGAGCGTTCCTACGATATCGGACTCGTCACGAAGTTCGATTCGGTCGAAGCTATGAAGGAATACCAAGTGCACCCTGCTCATCAAGAGGTATTGGCCTATATTAACACCGTACGCGAATCAGCGGTTGCTGTTGACTTCGAGAGCTGATTGTACGGAGAAGATCAACTAAGAAATGACGAAAGTTGGAGAATGAGAATATAATGAGCCTTTTGACTGTTGAAGAATTAAGCCACGGTTTCGGAGAGCGCGTTCTATTTCAGAACGTTTCTTTTCGTTTACTCGCTGGTGAACATGTAGGCCTTGTTGGCGCTAACGGCGTTGGCAAATCGACGATGATGAACATTTTGACTGGCAAAGTATTGAAGGATTCCGGCAAGGTGGAGTGGACGCCGCGAGTCGAGTATGGGTACTTGGATCAGCATACAACACTAACACCGGGCAAGACGATTCGGGAAGTATTGAAAGACGCTTTCCTGCCCTTGCTGGAGCAAGAACGTGAACTGAATGCGATTACGGATAAGATGTCCGATGCAACACCAGAGGAACTTGAACTTCTATTGGAGCAGATGGGGGATATTCAGGACCGATTGGAGACAAGCGGGTTCTATCTGCTCGATGTGAAGGTGGAGGAGATGGCCAACGGTCTTGGGATCGATGCGATCGGACTGGAACGTGACGTGGCCAGCTTGAGTGGCGGTCAGCGTACGAAGGTGCTCCTTGCCAAGCTGCTGCTGGAAAAACCGATGGTGTTGCTCTTGGATGAGCCGACCAACTACTTGGATGTGGAGCATATCCAATGGTTGACGAACTACTTGAAAAACTATCCGTATGCCTTCCTGTTAATCTCACATGACACGGACTTTATGAATCAAGTCGTCTCGATTATCTATCATCTGGAGTTTTCCAAGCTGACCCGTTATACGGCCAACTATGAGAAGTTCCTGTCGATGGCCGAGATGAACAAGAATCAGCATATTAGTGCCTATGAGAAGCAGCAGGAATTCATTAAGAAGCAGGAAGATTTCATCCAACGTAACAAGGCCCGAGCTTCTACTTCAGGCCGCGCCAAGAGCCGGGAGAAGCAGTTGGATCGCATCGATAGAATCGACCGTCCAGAAACGGCGATGAAGCCAACATTCGTGTTCAAGGATGCGCGAACAAGCGGGAAGATGGTGTTCTTGGCCGAGGATATGGAGATCGGCTATACGTTTCCGCTATTGCCCAAGATGAATGTGATGATCGAACGTGGAGAGAAGATCGCGATTGTCGGTTGTAACGGAGTCGGGAAATCAACACTGCTCAAGACGATTCTGGGTAAGATTGAACCGTATAGTGGGAAGACCGAACATGGGGATTTCCTGTTCCCCGCGTACTTCGAACAGGAGACAAAAGCGGGTAACGTGACTCCCATTGAGGATGTCTGGAACTCCTTTCCACATATGAATCAGAACGAAGTGCGTGGAGCTTTAGCCCGTTGTGGCTTGACGAATGAGCATATTACAAGATCGCTTAACATGCTGAGCGGAGGAGAACAGGCGAAGGTACGCCTCTGCAAGCTGTTAATGAATGAGAGCAATTGGATCCTATTCGACGAGCCGACGAATCACCTTGACGTCGTGGCTAAGGAAGAGTTGAAACGAGCGCTCAAGGCATTCAAGGGTACCGTACTGCTCGTGAGCCATGAGCCAGAATTCTACGAGGATTGGGTGACCAAGACGTGGAACGTGGAAGAGTGGTCGAATCAGAAGGTAAACGCCAATTAATACGAATAGTAAGAAAGGCTATTGAGACGTAGGCGCTCAATAGCCTTTCTTCTGTTCGAGATAGCTTGTCTACCAGAGAGTAGGCTTGTCGACCATCAACCATAACAAGATGAGTAACAGACCGATGTATATCCATACGGCTCTGTACAGTTTGCGAATGAGTATCGTCCGGTCGGCTTCGTGTTCAGGTTTAGCGAGCTTGCGCAGTGTGGGCGAGAATGCACGAGCCATGAAGATCAGGGAAGCTAGAAGGACAAGCAGTGTAGCTATCATCCAGGAATCTTCCCAGCGATACCCAGTTTCCCATACGAGCAGTGCACCTGTCGCAACAAGTACATGCCCTGCATGCTTGGACAGACGAACCGCGAAGCGGAATGTGGTGATGAGTTGGCTAAGCTGTGGGAATTCAGCCGCACGCATCGCACTCATGACGGGAAACATGACAAAAAAAGGTCCAAGGGATACAATAACACTTAGGATGTGTATGTATAGCAAAATGTCGCGTAGCATAGATGGCTGCCGACTAGGAAGAGATCGGTCTGAACTCGTGCACCCACACTTTGACTTGAGGTACCCATGGCATCCCTTTGTGCATGGAAAGGATGTAGGTTTTATAAGCCTCCATACTCTCGAAGCCTTCTGACTGCGCATCTTCATCCGTCATTTCGCCGAGCGATTGTTGATACACCCGGGTAACTTCGAATGATTGGCCTCCGAGAATCATCGTTTCACCGGGATCTGCATAACGTCCATTTCGACGTGTGGCCTTCTTACGGCCTTCGAGTACGTTTGCAACATCACTGGGAACGGTAACGAGCCTATCAATGGAACAAGTTTTGGGATCCAGAATTTCTGTCATAGGAATACCTATCCTTTCATCGGTCAGATTCAAACAAATTTGTAGTACCATTCTTCATTGTACAGGATGGGCAGTCCAATACCAAATTATATTAAATACACAGTAGGAGTAGATCCGATGTCGATCATTCGTGTGGAACAACTTAGTAAAAGTTACGGAGAGAAAATATTGTTCGACCGCATCTCCTTCACCATATCCGAGAAACAAAGAATCGGCTTGATTGGTGTTAACGGCACAGGGAAGTCATCCTTGCTGAGTATATTGGCGGGGCTGGATTCGCCTGATTCGGGTGAAGTGATTACCGCAAAGCAGATGAGGGTGGAATATTTGCCGCAGAACCCCTCATTCGAGTCAGGTGGAACCGTGCTTGAACAAGTATTTTATGGCGATACGCCGTTAATGCGAGCGCTGCGCGAATACGAAGGCGCCTTGACCGACCTGGAGCGAGACCCGGCTAGCGAGAACCTGCAGAAACGGCTGTTCCATGCTCAGCAGGCAATGGATGCGAACGATGCCTGGGGGGCGGAGACCGAAGCGAAGACTGTACTGTCCCGTCTAGGGATTCATGATGTAACCCAACAAGTCGGCAAGCTGTCCGGAGGCCAGCGGAAGCGAGTCGCGATGGCGCGTGCGCTTATCCGGCCGGCCGAACTGCTCATCATGGACGAGCCGACGAACCACTTGGACAACGAGACGATCGAATGGCTGGAAGGGGTGCTGCTGCGCTTCCCGGGCGCACTACTGTTAGTCACGCATGATCGATACTTTCTCGATCGGGTGACGAACCGCATCTTCGAGTTGGACCGCGGGAAGCAGTACGGCTACGAGGGTAATTATGCCATCTTCCTGGAGAAAAAGGCAGAGCGGGAGGAGCAGGAAGCGGCTTCGGAGAACAAGCGGCAGAACTTGCTGCGACGTGAGCTGGCATGGCTGCGACGTGGTGCCAAAGCGCGCTCGACGAAGCAGAAGGCGCGGATTGATCGAGCTGAGGCGCTGCGCGATCAGGAGCAGGACGGACCGCGCGAGCAGCTTGATATGGCGTTGAGTGCCAGTCGTCTAGGCAAGAAGGTATATGAGCTGGACGCCGTCACGATTGCAGTGGATGGACGAACATTGTTCAGCAATTTCAGCTATTTGTTCCAGCCGGGTGCACGTATCGGCGTAATTGGGCCCAACGGTAGCGGCAAGTCTACGCTGCTCAATCTGTTGGCAGGTCGACTGCAGCCGGAATCGGGTACGATAGAGACCGGGCAGACAGTTAAACCGGGCTATTACACTCAAGAAAGTACCGATATGAACTTGAAGCTGCGCGTGATCGACTATGTGAAGGAAGGGGCGGAAGTGATCCGCACGTCCGACGGAGAGTCGATCTCTGCTTCGCAAATGCTGGAGCGCTTTCTATTCCCACCAGGCCAGCAATGGACGACGATCGATCGATTGTCGGGCGGCGAACGTCGACGCCTTTACTTGCTGCGTATATTGATGAGTGAACCGAACGTGCTGCTACTGGATGAGCCAACAAACGATCTGGACATTCAGACATTAACTATCCTAGAAGAGTATCTGGAGCAGTTTCCAGGAACCGTTATTTCAGTTTCCCATGATCGGTATTTCCTCGATCGGACTGCAGATGTGCTGCTTTGCTTCGAGGGGGACGGCGTTATTCGTCCGTTCTTCGGTAACTATTCGGAGTACCTGGAGGAGAAGCAGGCCATACAGCTTGCGGAACGCCAGCAATCTGAAGGTGCTGTACGACGCGTCGATAAGTCATCTGCCAATTCGGCGGGAACTCCAGCGGGAAGAGGTGCGGGGGCGGGTTCGGCCGTTGGAGACGGTGAAGCTAGTTCTGCCACGCCGCAATTACTTCGCAAACTGAGCTTCAAGGACCAGAAGGAGTGGGACGGTATTGAGCAGCGCATCGCTGGTCTGGAGGAGAAGCTCGATTCGGTGAAGCGGCAAATCGGGGAAGCTGGAAGCGACTACGATGCGGTACGCCATCTGTTCGAAGAAGAGCAGAAGCTGAGTGAGGAGCTGGAACAGACGATGGAGCGATGGAGCGTGCTGGCCGAGATGGTCGAGCAGATCGAGCGCAATCGGGGGTAAAATTGAAAAAATCCCGATTCCTACCTGGCTTACAGGGGAATCGGGATTTTGCATTTTTACCGGTACTCGCGTGGAATACGTCGTGCTACTCCAGTTTGGATCGCAGCTTCCACAACTCGAGCGCGGATTAACTTCGAGATTTGGTCATTAAACACACTTGGGATGATGTAGAGCTTATTGCGCTCATCATCGGAGATGACCGAGGCTATCGCTTCAGCGGCCGCCAGCTTCATCTCCTCATTGATGATCGTCGCCCGGCAGTCGAGCGCGCCACGGAACATGCCTGGGAAGCACAGTACATTGTTGATCTGGTTCGGATAATCCGAGCGACCGGTCGCCACAACGCCAACGATGTCCTCGATCTCCTCCGGGCTGATCTCCGGCGTTGGATTCGCCATCGCGAACACGACGGGCTGCGGCGCCATCGAAGCGACGTGTTCGCGCTTCAGCAGCCCTCCGGCCGACAGGCCGATGAATACATCGGCGCCGGCCAGCACCTCATACAGCGAACCACTCACACGGTTCGGATTCGTATGCTCGGCGTACCAGGTCCACATCGGATTCGTATACTCACGGCCGGCGACTAGCGCGCCTTCGCGATCGACTCCGATGAGCTCCTTAACGCCGGCAGCGAGCAATATCTTGCTGCAGGCAATTCCTGCAGCCCCAATACCGCAAACGACGACCTTGGCTTCGTGGATCGACTTATTGACCACCTTCAATGCACTGATCAGCCCGGCGTATAACACAACCGCCGTGCCGTGCTGATCGTCATGGAAGACGGGAATGTCGAGCTCTGCCTTCAATCGCTCCTCGATTTCGAAGCAGCGCGGGGAGCTAATATCCTCGAGATTAATGCCGCCGAATGCCGGGGCGATGGCCTTGATTGTGCGAATGATCTCCTCCGTGTCCTGCGTATCGAGACAGATGGGGAAGGCATCGACGTCCGCCATCTGCTTGAACAGCATCGCCTTCCCTTCCATGACTGGCATAGCCGCATAGGGGCCGATGTTTCCTAGACCGAGTACGGCGCTTCCATCTGAGACGACGGCTACCGTATTCCGTTTGATGGTCAAAGTAAACGCTTTGCGCTGTTCTTCATGGATCGCCATACAGACACGGGCCACATCAGGTGTATATACACGGGATAAGTCATCCCGGTTCTGGATCGGTACTTTCAGTTTCGTTTCGATTTTGCCACCGAGGTGCATCAGGAATGTCCGATCGGACATGTTGACCAGCTTGACACCGTCAATCTTCTTGATTCGATCCACGATCGCTTGAATTTGTACAGCATCATTGACGGTGACGGTTAAGTCCCGTTCCGTTGAATTATGCTTCGTCTGAATGACGTCAATCGCGACCAGATCGCCGCCTTGTTCGATAATGACTGTCACGATGTCGCTGAACTTCACTTTGTCGGTATGTATTTCGAGACGCAAAATAATACTCTTCCCAGTGGTCAGCGTTTTACTTTCCTTTTCCATGACGACCCTCCTCGTTCCATCGCGTGATTGTTACCCCCACAGTTTAAACCAACCTTGTCTTCTTGAGAAGCGCATCGCTTTAAACCAATTGTTCGACTCGGAATTATTGACAGAGCAGCGGCTAGGAACCGGAAGCATTTTATGATAACATGTAATAATGTGTGTAATTCTTTTTTATGAACGGAAAGGCGGGTAACGATGATTCATACAAGTAACGTGACGCTTCGCTATGGCAAACGTGCATTATTCGAAGACGTCAATATTAAATTCACCCCAGGCAACTGCTACGGACTAATTGGTGCGAACGGTGCGGGGAAATCCACATTTCTGAAAATATTGTCTGGTGAAATTGAGCCTAACAGCGGTGAAGTGCACATTACACCGGGCGAGCGTATGGCCGTGCTTAGCCAGAATCACTATGAGTTTGATGAGATTGATGTACTGAAGACCGTCATCATGGGCCATAAGAAACTATTTTCTATTATGGAAGAGAAGGATGCTTTATATGCAAAAGCCGACTTTTCCGAAGATGATGGGATGCGTGCAGCTGAACTTGAAGGTGATTTTCAAGATCTGGACGGTTGGCAGGCGGAGTCGGATGCGGCAGAATTGCTTATCGGGCTAGGGATCGGTACGGACTTGCATGACAAGAAGATGAGGGAACTCGGCGGCAACGAGAAAGTTCGCGTGCTCTTGGCGCAAGCCTTGTTCGGCAATCCGCAGATACTGCTGCTCGATGAGCCTACCAACCACTTGGACTTGGAATCGATTAACTGGCTGGAGAACTTCCTGGCCAAATTCGAAGGCACCGTTGTTGTCGTATCCCATGACCGTCACTTCTTGAACCAAGTGTGTACGGCGATTGCGGACATCGATTTCGGTAAAATTCAGATGTACGTCGGTAACTACGATTTCTGGTACGAGTCCAGCCAATTAGCGGTGAAGCTCTCTCGTGATGCCAACAAGAAAACAGAAGAGAAGCGTAAAGAGCTGGAAGCATTTATCGCCCGATTCAGTGCGAATGCGTCCAAGTCGAAGCAAGCTACTTCACGTAAAAAGCAGTTGGAGAAGCTTACGCTTGAAGATATTCGCCCTTCCAACCGCAAATATCCGTTCATTAACTTCAAACCGGATCGTGAAGCGGGTAAAAATATTTTGTCCGTCGACAGGATAAGCAAGTCTGTAGAAGGCGAACTATTGTTGAACAACATTAGCCTCGTAGTCAACAAAGGTGACAAAATCGCCCTCGTTGGACCGAACGGCGCAGCCAAGACGATGTTGTTCCAGATCATTACTGGTGAGCAGACGGCAGATGCCGGTTCGTATGAATGGGGCGTCACGACCACACACGCGTACTTCCCCAAAGACAACTCCGCGTATTTCGAAGGAGTGGAATCGAACCTTGTGGACTGGTTGCGCCAGTATTCCAAGGATCAAGACGAAACGTTCATCCGCGGGTTTCTGGGGCGTATGCTGTTCTCAGGCGAAGAATCGCAGAAGAAAGCATCTGTCTTGTCCGGGGGAGAGAAAGTCCGCTGCATGCTGTCCAAGATGATGCTGACGGGCGCAAATGTTCTGCTGTTGGACGAACCGACGAACCATCTCGATCTGGAGTCGATTACTGCGCTCAATAACGGGCTGATCGATACCGACGAGACGATGATGTTCGTTTCCCATGACCATCAGTTTATTCAGACGATTGCCAACAGGATTATCGAGATCACGCCTAACGGGTTGATTGATCGGATGACCACCTACGATGAATACTTGGCCAGCACAGAAATCAAAAATCTTCGTGAGTCGATGTACGCGTAAAGCTTGYTGAAACTTAATCCCATTCGCAGGAGAGCAGTTGTTGCTCTCCTGCTTGTTTTCATCCAAAAGCTTTTTCTTTTACCGATTCCTTTGGTATAATCTAGGCAGATTAATCCATTGATCGGGAGGGCGGACGCCAATGTTTGATCCCACGATATTCGAGAACTTGAAGGTCGTCATGGAGGGAGCGGTCTATGACTTAGATCTGGAAGGCGTTGTTCTGGTAGTCGGCCGCCAAGACCTCGTAGATTTGGCAGATATGTCAAGAGCATTTGTCATTCAGTTCCGATTGAAGGAAGGCCGTGTTACCGGAGAACTTCGCCTGACGGCAGGGCTCTCGGATCTCGCTGGGGAGAAGCTGGAATGGAAGCATGCCACACCTGGTTGTTCACTGGAGTTGAGATTCGTGCTTGGCATGAAGGAGTCCGGGAGCGCATGCTATAACATTCAGCGAGAGTTGGAAGCGTTATGGGATGGACGTCCGGATATTAGTCAGACGATTTCTTATCCGTATCAAATGGAAGGAGTCGATGAGCGATTGTTTACGAATGAAATCCGTTGCTCCTTCAATCGTAAAATCGACGAAGGTCATTGGAGTGATTTCCCCGAGTTGCTCGATATTATGGTTGATTGTCTGGAAATTCTCGAACCTCATCATGCTGCTGGAGAAACGGGATGACAGAACTAACAGAACGTCAGCTACTGAACTTGGAATTACCGGGTACGCTATATTTGTTCATTTATACGCCGTTGTGTGGGACATGTGCAGCGGCTCGGCGAATGCTGGACATCCTGGAGCAAATGCGACCGGGGCTCCCCTTATTCACGGCAAATATTAATTTCTTGTCCAAACTGACTCAGCAGTGGGAGATTACAAGCGTACCTTGTCTGCTGCGAATCCAACGAGGAAAGCCCGTAGACCGGTTATATGCGATGAAATCGATTGATCATGTGTTCCGGTTCATCGTGCCGACAGAGTAACTTATAGAAAGAGGAGATACCATGTCTGAACAACTGATTCCTGTAGGTGCACTCGTGCTAGTTGAATATAAGACTGGTCAATATATTGGCGAACTGCTGGAGTGGGCACCACCTCGAGCACTTGTACAGATTGCTGCCGTAGTCAAGCATCCCGAGCAGGGAGATCTCCACCGTCCGATGGAAACGGAAGTCTCGTTGTTTCATCAACGCCGAGCACTCTCGTTCCGTGAGAAGACGTGGATTCCACAGCAAGCCGTTCATCCATACCGAGGAACCGTTCCGGAGTATATGGAGTCGTTAAGACAAGCGATCGATTCGGAGATTCGACTTCTGGAGCGGACGCAGAAATGGGCTGAACGGTCACTTGTCGAGTTCGCATCGCTTCGGAAGGATTATTTTCCACAACATTAATTCACCGTCGGAGGCAACTTAGAATGCTTATTATTGGTATTGCTGGTGGAACCGGATCGGGTAAAACAACCGTTGCCGAACGTCTGGTGGACGAGCTCGGGGGAAACAACGTCGTTCTGCTGTCCCAGGATTCCTATTATATGGGCAACCATCACCTGAGCATGGAACAGCGTGAACGCATCAATTACGATCATCCTGAATCAGTGGATGGCGCATTGCTGCTCCAGCATTTGCGTCAGCTTCGTCAAGGTCAAGCAATCGACATGCCGCAATACGATTTCTCCACTCATAACCGCAAGGAGGAGACAGTCAAGGTAGCTCCCAAGTCGGTTATCGTGCTGGAAGGTATCTTATTATTCTCCGACCCGTCGATCCGTAATGAACTGGATATCAAGGTGTTCGTAGACACCGATGCGGATGTACGGGTGCTTCGCCGACTTATGCGGGATATGCGGGAGCGCGGTCGTTCGGTAGAATCGGTATGTACGCAGTACTTAGAGACGGTGAAGCCCATGCATGATGCGTTCGTGGAGCCGTCCAAGCGTTTTGCGGATCTAATCATTCCGGAAGGCGGCCGCAATGAGATTGCAATCGGTGTACTCTCTTCAAGGGTCCAGTCCTATTTGGGGCTCGCTGCTACAATAGAAAATCGTTGAAAAATCTTACAAAAACAGGGTGAATATGCCCTGTTTTTTTGTTGTTCTTGTAGAAATATGCGCTTCCAGAATGAAAAACGGCTATATTCTGTGCGAAATCCAGCTCGTTATGATTAAGGTGCAAGAGTCATTCTGAAAAGCTAAGGAGGGGATCGCCGTTCAAAAGAAATGCACTTTGGTCGCTAGTCGCTCGGTTGAATGCAACACGATGACTTCGCTCTAGGAGACGTAACCGGAATCGTAAACTAATCGCCTGTTCCGTAGATGGGAGGTCTGCTGCACCCAATTTATCTCAATCACTCCGTTCATCTTCTGCTAATCCGATACAAACTATAGGGGCTATTTGTCTGCGTTCCCCGCGGTAAGTAACAGCAGAAAAAAGACGATTAATGTCCGCTCTTGCAGATTGAACAAATACAGGATACAAGCATACAAACCGTGCAGCAGCAACACGATCAATGCGACTAACTGAAAGCCAATGGAATACCAGCGCTTGGTATCGATTGACGCCTGAGAGCCGAAAAGGGTAGATCGGGTTGGAGACAGTAGGTATACGACACATGCAGCAGCCGGCCTAGGGGCCGGCTGCTTGATTTTGTGGTATGATAACGGGAGATGAATCAATTACATGGAAGTGGATCAGGAGGCCGACATGTCTGCATCATGGAAAGAGCAACAACAAGTGGCGGAAGCCGAATTGCAAGAACGAATCGAGTCGATCAAGCCCATCCATGAGGATGAGAACGAACAATACGAGATCGTCAAGGACCGCGAGACAGGCGATCACTACCTGCACTACAGCTATCGCCACCTGCATATAGCCGACGGGTCGGAGGAAACGTTCCATCAGTTGCTGCCGTTGGAGAGCGACGATGTGCTAGGCATTATTTTCGGGCAACAAGCGTATCAATACCCGGCTCATTGGACCCGAGCTTTCATGCGTAACGGGCCGGACGACAGCTACGTCTGGTTCGATCCGACGGACCTTCAGGACGATGCCGATCAACAGCGGAGAGCCAACGAGATGGTCGACATCATGCGTACATTCAAGTCCAATGGACAGGTGGATGAGGCGTCGGTCAAACGGATGCTAGAGGAAATCGACCGCAAGCTGCAAGAGGGCGAAGACACATAGTCTTCGCCTTTTCTACATCCACAATTTCCAAATTACCCAACTGAGCAGGGCGCACGCGCTAGATACAGTGCCGAAGACGAGGACGATGCGGTTTTCGCTCCACCCGTATTTGAGGCTATAATGATAGTGAATCGGTGCCATGCGGAAGATGCGCAGCTTCGTTCTTTTGTAATACCACACTTGCAGAATGACGGACAGTTGCTCGGCAAAATAAACAAAGAATAACAGGGGGATCAACAGTTCCACTTTTTCCAGAATGGCCAGGAAGGAAAGCGACCCTCCAATGGCAAGCGAACCTGTATCCCCCATAAATGCTTTGGCTGGAAACACATTGTAGATGAACAAGCCGAGCAGGCAGGCGATCATGACCAGACTGAATACTTCAACCTCCGGACGCTCGGAAATGGCGAAGAAGAACAAGTATGTAGGAATTGCCACGACGATCAACAGCCCGTCCAACCCGTCTGTGAAATTAATTGCATTAGCCGACCCGACGACGAACAACATCATGACACATACGTATACAAGCATGGGCAGGTCAAGCTTGTACGATCCGAATAAGGAGATCTGTGGACTGAGATCGAAATGGACGAACAAATAATAGAGTAGGACTCCTGTGAAAACAAATTGCATAATCAACTTCGCTCGACCGGATATACCACCCGGGTCCTGATAGACGGCCTTCTTGAAGTCGTCCAGAAACCCGACCACACTGAAGAGCAGGAACGTTGCGCTCAGAAAAGCGGTTAATGGATTTGGGATTGCGTAATAGGAGACTGCACTTCCAATGAGCAAGATGAGGCCCGCCATAAGAGGCGTTCCTTTTTTGGCTTGAATCCCTGCCGGCATCTCCGCACGAATGGGTTGGACGAGCTTGAACGTGCGGAGTGCCCAGATCAGGACTGGCGTCAAAGCAGCAACAACTAGGAAAGTTAGGAATGAAACCCCAAGAGCGGACGTCATGAGCATGTGCATCGAATCCTTTCGTTACAGTCATATAGTCTAGTGTATTTCCATAGACTGGACGAATATTCCTGCTGCCCTGACACGAAATCCTTTTGATTAGTCGAGTGAAACGACCTGATTTTTTGTGGAAGACAGTACGCCACTTGGGAAATAGATTCTCAACTGTTGTATGATCAGGGCGGCGATGAATGCTTTGACTGCATCTCCTGGTAGGAATGGATAGCAGCCCTGTGTCAATGCTTTCTGAATCGACATACCTGTTACGTGTGAAAGCCAAGGTACACCGGATACGTATAGAAGTAAAGAGCCGAATACTTCAATGACAAGGAACATGAGGACCAAGGAAGCCCAGCCTTTCCCTCTGATTCTGGAGATGAATAGACCGACGAATAATGCGGCGAATGGGTAGGCCCAGATAAAGCCAGCGGTAGGACCGGTCAGTAAGGATATTCCGCCTGCTCCATGTAATAGAGGTAGCCCTAACGCGGTTAATAGTACGACGGCTCCTATACTGATGAATCCATAGACAGCCCCAAGAATACCACCAGTTAACATAATTGCGAAATTGGCCAAGGTGATCTGGACCGGAGTAAAACCTAGCGGGATTTGGATAAAGGTGAAGACGACGAACAGCGCTCCGAATAAAGCTGCGTATGTAATTCCTCTGACATTCCATGTAAACGATTTTTGCATTGCTAAGCCTCCTTTTATTTGTTAACCTATATCGTGTGATGTGGTTAACAATTGGCATTGTAGCATACATATTTCTGTCTGGCTAGAGGGGAGTCGAATAAATTGCAAGACTACAAACTAGAACGAATCTGTGTCGCCTTCCCTAGTCAGGAACGGATTGTGAAAGTGCTGGACGATATTTCGTTGTCGATCCGAAGAGGAGAATGGTTGACCATCATTGGCCGTAACGGCAGTGGGAAAAGTACGCTGGCTCGTGTATTAGCCGGTCTATTGCCAGTGTCTGCTGGTGTCATTGATCTTGGTTGGGCAGGTGAAGAGACTGAAGATAACCGGGCGGACTCGAATGCGAGACGTGGTCTTGAGGCTCGGGCGCCTATTCGAATGGTGATGCAAAATCCGGAGTCCCAGCTCTTTGGCGATACCGTTGAAGAGGATTTGTTGTTTAGTTTAGAGTTGGCTGGCATTGATTACTCTGATAGGGAGCCAATCTTGCAGTCCACTCTGCAGACGGTCGGTTTGCTGGCGCTACGGCGACATTCGGTAACAGACCTGTCTGGCGGACAAAAACAACTGCTCGCGGTTGCAGGATGTATCGCGGTTGGGGCTCGACTGATTGTCTTCGATGAACCTACATCCATGCTTGACCCCTTGGCTCGAGAGCAGTTATTGGAGACGGTGAGTATGTTGCACCGCCGTGGCGTGACTATAGTATGGGTAACTCATGTGATGGAGGAGCTCGCACAAGCGGATCGTGTGTTGGCGCTGGAACAGGGGCGGGTTGTATATGATGGTGATGTTCGACGCTTCTTCTATGAAGTTGACGATTGCGGGGCGATCGAGCGGGACTTGATGGTGAGGGATGATGTGAGGCCAGACCAGGCGAGGTGCGATAAAGCTGACGAAAGTGAAGCGTTGGAGCAAAGCTTGACGTTTTGTGAGCGACTTGGCTTTGAGACGCCATTTGCCATTCAAGCGGTTCGTGAGCTAATAACGCGTGGTGTTGATCTGCAAGAGCTGCCGCTGACTTGGGAAGCGTTGGAGAGCGAGCTGGAGGTGAGGCTGGCATGAGTAGGGGACGATTGGTACTTAAGGACGTAAGCGTGTTTGGAGACGCTGACAGGTCTCAGACAGTTGAAGTGGACGAGAGCTCGGATGGAACGACCGTCAGAAAGAAACGTCTGGACTCGGTCTCGTGTTCTATAGAAGCGGGTAAATTAACCTTATTAGTCGGGTCCATCGGCTCGGGAAAATCAACATTATTGGACGTTCTGGGAGGTTTGATCCTTCCGGATGTTGGAAGTGTGAGGGTATCCCTTCCCACCGTTCAATCTGAATTTGCGGTTCATTCCGATGCAGTTCACAGCATACTGACCGAAGCTGATTCACTTGAAGATTATCGTTTCCCTGGGCAGGAAGCTCGTTCTGCGATCGGCATGATGTTTCAGTTTCCGGAGCAGCAGTTGTTCGCTCGAACCGTACAGGGCGAATTCGACTATTCACTGCGGCCCCTACGTTTGCCGCAGCAACAGGCGGCTGCGCAGACTGCTGAAGCGCTGCGTGAAGTTGGACTGGATGGGGGGACGCTTCCGCTCCACCCGTTCGCCCTTAGCGGCGGGCAGCAGCGCCGCGTCGCTATGGCCACCACGCTGGCGACAGCGCCAGGGTGGCTGCTGCTTGACGAAGCGTCCGCCGGGCTGGACGCGGAGGGCATCCACCGCCTGGCGCAGCAACTGCGGCGGTGGACGCGGCAGGAACGTCTCGGGATCGTGTTGGCCACGCACGATCTGGAGACGTTCCTGCCGCTGGCGGACGAGGTGCTCGTCCTCGTCCGCGGTCGCCTCGCGGCGGCGATGAGCCGCGAGCAGCTGTTGGCGGCGCCTGCCGTGCTGCGGCAGGCGGGCCTTGTGTTGCCCGACCGCGTGCGGGCAACGGCCTGGCTGCAGGCGCGCGGATTCGCGGCGCCTGGGGCAGTGCCCGCCGCAGGCGGCGGGGCCGGGGACGCGATGTCCCCGGTCCGCTTCGCCGAGGCGGTCAGCGGCGCATTGCGCCGCGGTCGCCCGTGCGCGGCGAATGCGCCAGCACCCGAGCCCGTCGCACTGTCCGTCGCCATTGCGCCAGCACCTGAGCCCGTCGCGCTTTCCGTCGCCGCTGCGCCAACGCCCGAGCCCGTCGCGCCGTCCGTCGCCGCTGCGCCAGCACCCGAGCCCGTCGCGCCGTCCGTCGCCGCTGCGCCAGCACCCGAGCCCGTCGCGCCGTCCGTCGCCACTGCGCCAGCACGCGAGCATGCCGCGCCGTCCGTCGCCGCTGAACCAGCACCCGAGCCCGTCGCACTGTCCGTCGCCGCTGCGCCAGCACGCGAGCATGTCGCACCGCCCGCCGCAGTTGTGCCTGCGGCTCGCCAATTAGACCCAAGAGCTGTGTGGGTGTTCTGCACACTGGTTTCTGTGGGCATGCTGCTACAGATCACATGGCTTGGGGTTGTGGCTTCCGCCATCACGGCTTATATAGCAATAGCTCGGTCTTCCGTAACCTTTCATGCAGTCTGGAAAGTAGTACGCCCTTTTGTATGGCTAACTAGCCTTACTGTTGTGTTTTCCGGCATTCGTTTCATAGGTTTCTCTATTGCTGATGCAGCGGATACACTTCTGACCATGCTGCGCTTTTTGTTTATCATGGCCGTAAGCTTCTTGTTACCGTTGCAGTATAGTCCGCTCACCTTGAAGAGAACATTCGAGCAGAGTTTGTCGCCTACTGCACGCTTTGGACTCCCGGTCCAGGCAATCGCTCTCTACTTGACGATGCTGATGCGCTTTATCCCGCTAATCCAGTCGGAATGGGGGAGATTCGCTCGCATTGCACGAGCAAGAGGACGAAGCAAGTCTAAACCCGGAACCATTCAAACACGGGATTTACCTGCGATTGCCATTCCTCTATTGCTATCGTTGCTTAGGACAGCGGACTCTGCTGCAACAGCTCTGGAAATGAGGGGATATCGGTCATCGAGCCAACCAACAAGTCAGATCCAACAGATGCCAACCAAACAAACGCCCCAGTTGCTTGGACGGGACTACGTTTGCATAGCAGTAGGGTTCGTGTTCTTTCTATTGCTCGTCCTAATCCGTATAATGGAGTAGACATGATGAGAAGGAGTGGAGTATATGACGGTACTGGGCTTGATACGCCACGGTGTTACAGATTGGAATATCCAGAAGAGAGCACAGGGACATACAGATATCCCCTTGAACGAAGAAGGAAGAATGCAGGCGCAGAAATTAGCTGATCGGTTAAGCGCTGAGGATTGGGACTTGATCTACTCAAGCGACTTGTCCCGAGCACAAGAAACGGCCCTCGCAATCGCGGCGCTAAAACAACTGGATGTTATCGTCGATCCCATGTTGCGGGAAGTAAATCTTGGACAAATCGAAGGTATGACGCATGAGGAAATAGTGGAAAAATGGGGCGATGACTGGCGCCAGCTTGATCTCGGTATTGAAACGAAGGAAGAGTTGGAGCTGCGTGGTCTCGAGGTATTGAATCGGATTGCCGACAAACATCCAGGCCAAAGTATATTAGTCGTGGCCCACGGCGGATTCATTGGGACTACATTGAAGCAGTTAGTTGCTCATGTTGATACGATGGCACTATTAAACAACACTTCTATTACACGGATTTCGAAACAGACGTCTAAGTGGGAATGTGACCTCTTTAATTGTACGATCCATTTGACGGAAAAATAGACTACTCCCTGCCTCACTCCAAGGCCGAAAATGAGGATGTCGATTAACTGTTAACAGAAGCAAAAACGGCCGTTCCAAGTGAAAAAGGACCCCTATAGCTCAAACATCTTGTTTGAACCTCCCTGATTGTATAAGGGATCAAGTGGTATGGAGGTTCAAGCCAAAACTCGCTGGGGTCCTCTTTTTCACTTTCCACTCCTCTTGTCCACAGTTAATCGACAGCCTCAAAATCGGCCTTAACTGTGACCGGTACTCGGGACACATGCATAGCGAGTCTCGCCAGTCTGCTGCTGGGAGGCTTGCAAGCTCATGTCTATTGTCTGGGGTATCGGCGCACGAGCAGCAAGTCCAGATATTTCAAACGAATGGTGCTGATCGCGGTCGTTTCGGAAATCCCCTACATGCTTGCCATGCAGGCCATTAAAGTCAATATAGTAGGCACCTTCCTCGTGTGCTTCATCGCCCTGTTGACGATCGAACGCATCAAGAACAAAATACGCTGGTTGCTACTCATTTTATACTGAATTTGGCCTATCTCTTTCACAAAGGGTGGCTGCTGCAATTGTACAGCATTCTGCCAACGATGGTCCTGTTCTATTGGTCCGCTTTGTTCGAGAAGCTGGACAGGTTCAAGGTGGAGCGTTGGGTATGGCGAAGCTTTTATCCTGTACATTTAGCAGTGCTTGGTATTATAGTCATACTAGTAAAGGGATGGTGAGCCGCTATGCATGCCATATTCCAAGAGCTTACTGCTTCTGTAGAAGGATGGGCTGAGCGGTAGCAAGCAGGATTGAATAATGCCGATTTATTATCGTAAAGGGAGATAAGCAAAATGAGCAAAAATAGGGTATGGAACAAGGGAAAGCACAATGGGGGCCCGCCAAAAGGCAGCAAGAGCATAGCCCCGATTAAGACGGCTGACAGCTTAGGCGCTAATAATGCTGCAACAGCAGACGGCTCTCCTGGTGGCAACAATGGACGGGCAAATAATCGGGTAGATCTCATAAAACCGATGAATCGTGAAAATTGGGTGGAGAGGCAGACGCGAGCAAGCCGTAATACTTCTGAATAAAGCAAGCCTCCGATAGAAGATGCCATATTATGCAAGCGCAATAACGGTTATTCGCGATGCGAATGGCTTTTTTTGTGCTACCCTCGCGGCTTGATGTGAGGCGTTGAGAATAGAGCATCCAATACAAGGGCTGTAGCACCGAGTGTTATGGAACGCTCGGTAATGGTTGAGAATTGGACTCTGACGTTCCTTCTCAAGAAAGGCAAAGCTCTTTGCTGGAATACCGCTTCGAAGGAGGGAACCATGAGATTCTGGATATTCCCGAGGGCATTACCGATCACGATCAGCTTAGGGTTTAACAAGTTAACCAGATTGGCGGTTCCCAGCCCCAAATATTGTGACAGCTCATGAACCGCTCTAACAGCATGGGGATCTGACTTTTGCGCGGCAGAGGTTACGGTTTCTAGCGTGATCTGCTCTGAGCCGCTCTGGAAACCCATTAATTCTACGTATCGTTGAACTAAAGCATGCTCCGAAGTATAAGCCTCCCAACAGCCATTGTTGCCGCAAACACATTTTCGTCCATTCAGATCAATCGCAATATGTCCGACACGACCTGCAAAGCCATCATCGCCTTGCAAAATTTGCCCATTAACGATTAGGGCTGCACTTAAGCTGCTGCCTACTCGGATGTAACAAACATTTTGCTCGCCCTTGGCGCTCCCGAAGTAAGATTCAGCGATAAGTCCGGCATGGGCATCGTTGTTGACGACAATCGGGCAATCGAATTTCTCGGAGAAATAGCTGACAAGTGGAACAGAGCTCCAGTTGAGGGAGTAGGAGTTAACGACACCTTGTTCTACGATTCCGGGCACTATGATTCCAATTCCCAACAGGCCCAGATGCTTGGAAGGGAGCTGTTGGTAAGCGGACGTTATGATCTGAATAACCTGACGGATCTGCTCGACAGGATTGTTGTGTGTTTTGTCCGCATCAAGGGTTTGCGAGAAGAACAGATCTCCTCCGAGATTCGTTATGAACAGCTTGATCTTCTCCCAAGACCAGTCAATGGAAATCGTATAGGCAGCATCTGAATTAAATTGCAGAAGAGTTGGAGGGCGGCCTCCTTTGGAAGCTCCTACCCCTACTTCTTTTACAAGCTGCTGCTGTAGTAGTTCGTTAATTATCGCAGTGATCGTACTGCGGTTCAGTCCAAGAATCTCAGCCAACGCGGCCCTCGAGATCAGAATCTTCTCCTGAATAAGCCGCAAGGTTGTGATAATATTCAATTCTTTGAGGAAGGAATGGTTGCCTGAGTAGGTTTTCATGGGTGAGGGTATCTCCTTTATACGGATTTTACCACTGCCATCTATAACGTGTCGAGCGTGTACTACATATGCGGTACAAAATAAGGATTGAAATATGGCGTCATTTCCAATACACTTAATTTAAAATTACAACAAAGTATTGAAAATTGGGAGGGGACTTATATGGCGGGTAAAATTAATGAGTATGTGGGTCACCGCAAGCAGCACGGATTAGAAATCCCTAAAACGGTCGAGATGTTTCGGCGTTATGCGTTCATAGAGCATAGCTGTGTCAGGGCACTAGCGGGCTGGTTTTTGAGAGCTCCGGATTGGGAGGTCAAGCTGAGACTTGGCTACCATTTGTTCGCACATGCTGAGCGCGCCAATGACTTGTACGCTCGACTTGAAGAGTTGCGCGGGGGCAATCGTGATGCCAATCTTGAGCCAGCCGTGAATCGATTGGCTGAAGATATCGTGAATGCTCCGGATGATAGGAGCTTCATCGCCGGATTAGTTTTGGTGCTGCGCAATCTGGCACAAGCCTATCGTGAGCATCTGTCTGCAGCAGACGCTTCTGCCAATGCGATGGAAATCCGTGTTCTTCAGCGGTTGCTGCCGGATGTCGAGCGGGAATTGGCTGAGCTCGAGAAGATTCAACAGGATCAGGCAGCCAAGGGGGGAAACCCTGGCGGCGAAACTAAGAGCGAGCAGTGGTCGGCATATATTGCAAGTCTTATGGATTCAGCTGGAGGTATCTCTGGCTTCGGAGTCAAGGGCGGTCCGATCTCGCCGCGTCCCGAGGAAGCGCTGTTCGAATGGCCGACCTCCATCGTATTCGATGAGCGGCTTCACCACGCAAATCTTGGAACGTACGAGTCCAAGATGGCACTGCCGTTAAGAGAACGGTGTATTGGTGAGTTCGAGGTGTATTTTAACGAATTGTATGCGGCTGCCATTCTGGCGACTGTCATTTTCGAGTCCTGGAAAATAACCGCCCCCCGTCAATACTTCTTGGATATTGCGCATCACTTCTGGGATGAAGTGCGACATGCGGAGTTTGGCGCTCTTCGCCTTCGCGAGCTTGGGATTGAACCAAGCAAAGTAAATATGGTGCTTTTCGAGCAATCCCAGGCCATGCCTTTCCTGCATCGTTTCTGCCATCTCACATTAGGTTTGGAAATTTTCTTCATGCCGCGTAAGCCAGAGAGAGTTCGGTATTATGAGGAGCAAGGTGATCTGCGCTCGCAGCTGTTCGCTGATGTGGACTGGTCAGAAGAGAAGAACCATGTCCGCTATGGCAAGCGATGGGTTGATCATTTCCTTGAGGATGATGCCCGTACGCTCACTGATCTCCAGCAGGAGATTGCGAAATATTTAGAGGATTTTGAGTCACAGCTTCCGGAAGGAAGAAAGGCTCCTTGGTAAAATACGGACATCGTCTATTGCTGGTGTGAGCAAACAACCGTCTGGAGAGATCCGGACGGTTGTTTCCTATTACAGCATAATACGCATCACATAGTCCAGATGCTGGATCATGAGCCTTTCCGTTGCTAGCGGGTCATCCCCAGAGAGAGCCCGTCTGATTTGTCTATGCTCTTCAATACTCCCTAGTAAGCGCTGATTATTCTTGAGGAAGGTTGCTYGAACAACCAGAAGGAATTGATCATGAATGCGGTGTATAGCATTCGAGTATTCCTCATTATCAAGTCCAGCTACGATCATCGCATGAAACTGCCTGTCCTGCTTCACATATTCCGTAATATCCCCATTCTTGATAGCATGTGCTTGCAGGTCAATATTGCTGTCCATCCCGGTGAAGAACAGATCATCCAGCTTCCCGGTTAATTGTTTGGCTGCATAGGTTTCGAGCGCTTTGCGGAGCTCGTAGATTTCGAGTATTTTCTTTAAGGATAGTTCCGTGACGACCGCGCCTTGTTTTGGAAAAAGCTGAACGAGGCCCATCATTTCCAACCGATCGAGCGCGGCACGGATAGGAGTTTTGCTCATTCCAAGCGACTCGGTGAGCTCTTTCTCGGATATGAATGTGCCTCCTGCCCATGCCCCTGCAACGATATTCTCTTTGATATATTCATAGGCTGTTTGCTTCAAAGGTTTGGGCTGCTGCAGCGGCTGCATGATGAATGTACATCCTCTCTTGACCGATAATGGGAGTCAATCATGGTATAATGAATGCCTGTAACTATATGATCAGAATTCGGGTGACATGAGATGAAGCAAACATTACGCGAGCATGCCTATGAGCGGATTCATCATTGGATTTATACGCAAGCTCTGCCCAAAGGCTCCGTTACCTCAGAGGCTCAACTCAGTCAGCAATTGAAAATGAGTCGAACCCCGATCCGGGCGGCCTTACAGCAATTGGAGCTGGAAGGGTATTTACGCATCGTTCCCAAGTACGGAGTGCTGATTCTGGAATCGTCGGCCGATAGAGTCAGTAATTTGCTGGATATTATTATCTCGCTGGCGATGTTCTCAATGGAGCAAGCCCGATTCGCACAGACTTCATGGCTCCCAGTCAAGGATGCGGCTTGCGGCACGCAGCTTATGCAGCTGCTGGCAGAGCCCGATCAGGTTATCCAGCCTAAGGCTCTGTGTGAATACGAGTATGAGCTGCTGCAGCAATTAATCTCTCAAAACGGGAATACGGAAATGCTTAAGCTGTTCGAATTCTCTTCCGAGAGACTATACTGGAAGGAAAATACAAGAAGATGGCGGGCACCGCATCGCAAAGAAACGATAGGCTGTTTCTCGTTGTTGTTAACTGCAATTACGGACAACCAAGAAGATTGCAGATTGAGATTATTAGAATATTTGCAGCTGTTGAAGAAGACCTGGGTATAAGATTTATAGCTCAATCGTCATTCCGCCGTCAACGACCAAAGTGGCGCCAGTCATGAAGGAATTGTCCGGACTGGCTGCGAAAAGGATAACAGCAGCAACCTCCTCGGGCTGGCCTACTCGGCCGATCGGTTGCGCAGCGTCCCATTCCTGCATGATTTGTTCGCGCGGAGTATCCAGACTCTTCACACTTGATTCCAGCATCGGGGTATGAATCGCACCGGGGAGAACGACATTGACCCTTACTTTATCCTTAGCGAAGTCGAGCGCCATTGCTCTGGACATAGCAACGATTCCACCTTTGGAGGCAGCGTAAGCGGAATACCCATCCAATGTTGCCAATGCATGAACCGAGCTGACATTAACAACAGCACCGCCAGCTCCCTGAATCATGGAGGGGATTGCTTCCCGGCAGAACAAGAAGACGGATGTAAGATTATTCGTTATGACCTGATTCCATGTTTCCAATGTCATATCTGTTGTACGGACCTGAGGGCAGACGGCTGCGTTGTTTACCAGTACATCGATTCTCCCCAATTGGAGCAAAGTATCTTGAACTACACGCCGAACATCGGGTTCAGAGGAAACATCCGCGCCCATAGCGATGGCCGACAGACCATTGTTCGTAATCTCCTGGCAGACCGGATTCGAAATTTCCAGCGTACGGTCCACGACGACAACAGTTGCACCCTCTTGGGCGAATTGGAGGGAGACCGCTCTACCAATCCCCCCGCCTCCACCAGTTACAACAACGACTTTTCCGTGCCATTTGCTAGGTGAACTCATTTCCATCCTCCATTTCAGTCCTTAGTCGAGCGCTATCCGTTTCTCCCAGCCCTGCTTGAACAAAGGAAGCCAGTTACCGCTCTGATAAGGATGCTTCACGATCTCCTCTAAGTTAAGTTCAACACCAAGACCGGGCGCCTCCGGAGGATGAATATAGCCCTTATTCACATGAAGAGGAGGAATCAGCACGTTCTCTTCCCAGGGCTCGTTGAATTCGTCGAAGATCTCATGCAAAAAGAAGTTGGGAGTGGCCATGTTTAAATGACTGCAGACGACAGAGCACACTGGTCCCTGAGCGCTGTGAGGGGCAATTACACCATTATGAGCGTGTACCATGCCGCATATTTGCTTGGAGGCTGAGACTCCCAGGAACTGAGGCTCCAGCTGGATAATATGCACGGCGTCATGCTTCAGCAATTCTGCGAACTGCTCCCTTGTATAATAATCTTCGCCGCAGGCAATAGGCACAGGACTTCGTCTAGCTACTTCAACCATGGAGGAAATCAAGTGATGYGGTACTGGCGCTTCGAACCAGGTCGGTTTGTAGACGGTCATCGCTTCAGCGAATTGCAGTGCTGTATGCACAGAGAAGCGGTTATGTCCTTCAATTAGAATATCGACCTGATCGCCTACCGCTTCTCTGACGGCTGCAATAATTTCCAATGATAATGCAAAATCAGCTCGGTCAACAGTGCGATAGGCTGCCCCGAATGGATCGAATTTGAGGGCGGTGTAACCCTTGGACATAACAATCTTTGCTTTCTCGTAAAAATTTTCCGGAGTGCGTGGTCCCCTGTACCAACCGTTGGCGTAACAACGAAGCTGATCATGGCATTTGCCGCCAAGCAGTTTGTACAGTGGCTTCCCGGTGGCTTTCCCCATAATGTCCCAGCATGCCGTCTCAATTGCTGCAAGTGCAGAGCCTTGTATTTGTCCGCCATCGGAGTAAACGTCGCGGAATAATCGCAAACCGATCGTCTCCACATCGAATGGATCCCGACCCAGCACCAGATGCTTCAATTCATGAATGGCTGCTTCGACCGTTTTGGCAAAGCCGTTCAATGTTCCTTCTCCCAAACCGCTAATGCCTTCATCCGTATGGACCGTTACGAAGAGCCAATTTTTCCAAGGGTTGCCCACAATATACGTCTGAATATCCGTGATTTTCAAAGTAATTCTCCTTTTCTCCAGTAAGATGAGCTAAAGGTAACATGGACCCTGGTGTTGTTCAAGATGTCACACTTGTATACATGATTTACAAACACAAGCTAGCCAGAGTAAAGCGCAGTCGACAAATACCGTTCTCCTGTATCAGGCAGCAGTACGACGATCAGCTTGCCTTTGTTCTCCGCTCTGCGAGCAATCTCGGATGCGGCAAATACGGCAGCACCGGACGATATGCCGACTAGCAGCCCTTCCGTTCGCGCCAACCGGCGTGACGTTTCGAACGCCTCCTCAGTTCTCACCTTAACAATCTCATCCACGACCGAACGATTGAACGTATCCGGCACGAAGCCGGCACCGATGCCTTGAATTTGATGAGCCCCGGGGCTGCCACCCGATAGGACAGGTGAATCGAACGGTTCGACTGCAATGATCTGCACGGAAGAATTCTTGAGCTTCAATCCTTCACCCACCCCGGAAATCGTCCCGCCGGTTCCTACACCTGCTACGAAAAGATCGACCTGGCCGTCCGTGTCTCTCCATATTTCCTCAGCCGTAGTCGTTCGATGAATGTCTGGGTTCGCCTCATTCTGGAATTGCTGGGGGATGAACGAATTCGGGATTTGAGCAGCAAGCTCATTGGCCTTCTGGATCGCCCCGGCCATTCCTTCTTTTCCAGACGTCAACACGAGCTCGGCCCCCAATGCTTTGAGCACGTTTCTTCTTTCTATGCTGAATATCTCCGGCATCGTGAGCACGAGTCTATACCCCAACGCAGCTGCGACGAATGCCAGGGCAATCCCCGTATTCCCGCTGGTCGGCTCTATAATGACCGAGTCAGGCTTCAGCTGACCTTGTTCTTCGGCACGTTTGATCATCGCATAACCAATGCGGTCTTTGACGCTCCCAGCCGGGTTGAAGTATTCCAGCTTAGCAATCAGCCTTGCATCGATTTGGGCCTCTCTAGCATAATTAGATAGCTCCAGCAACGGCGTGTTTCCGATCAAATCAGTTAAATTCGCGGCGATTCGGGTCATGTATCGTTTACCTCCATTCATATCCTATTATTCCTATGAAATTATTCTCCTATAAACATAGTCGGATATATTCGTTCAGTCAAGTGCATCATTTTGAAAATGGGATGCCAGTCGGAAGCCATATTATGGTATGGTAATAGTAGCGATAAAACGTTACAGGAGGCGCTTGCATGGATTTCTGTATCAGTCCTACGTCTTCCTCAACAGGAGGAGTGATCCGATGAATCGTCAAGCTTTTCTGACCGATCTGGACGGCACATTACTCCGTTCTGATACGACACTGACCTATTTTGCAGTTGAAACGGTCACCCGACTATTGCTTGAAGGCGTTCCGATCAGCTACGCTACAGCGAGAAGTTATCGAAGCTCTCATCAAGCCGTTTCAGCGATTCCTTGGAAGTACCCACTCGTGTTATATAACGGCGCGCTGCTCTTCGATCCCGTTTCACAGCAAGTGATCGACGGTTATTGGCTGGATACCCTATTGGCTAATACGATTATCGAGACCGGCCGGCAGCATCAATTGGTTCCACTTCTTTTCGCTTTAGCAGATAACGGAGAAGAAGCCGTTTTGCATGAACCGCTTGTTCGTGTAGGAGACCGTCAATTTTATGATAGCCGTCCGAATGACCCTCGTTTTAGAGAAATGATACGCCTGGAATGTCCAACGGATTACAAAACATTAATAATAACTTACATCGGTTTACTTGGAGAGCTTGAAGCTTTTAGCCAGGGGCTGATTGAGAGGTACGGCTCGCGTGTGAATATGCACATGATGAAGGACTTTTATATTGAAAACCACTACTTTCTCGAGATAAGTCACGCCCAAGCCAATAAGAGAGAGGGTCTTATATTGTGGTCCCATCTAGTCGGAGTCGATCCGGGAGAAGTGACCGTATTCGGAGATAATCTGAATGATGTGGGGATGTTCGAAGCCGCTGGTACCCGAATAGCCGTCCGTAATGCCCATGATCGTTTGAAAATGATGGCAGACAGTATAATTGATAGCAATGATGAGGATGCCGTACCCCGATATTTGAACAACTGGTATGCGAGGTCCGATTAGGGTGGAGGGGACACGATGGCTTCAAGAATGATGCATATGCTGATAGGCGAGAAGGTGGCACAACGGTTGGGTTTACCGGTCGACCCGGAATATATATTAGGATCAATCGCAACCGACGCTGTATACGAACGAACCGCCAAGAAACGATCTCATTTCTACCAGCGAAATACCGATATGAGGACGCATGTGGACATAGCTGCATTTCTAGCCAAATATGAATCCAGCCTGACTCATCCGTTCATGCTCGGTTATATGACTCATCTGATCGCGGACGATGTGTGGTTGAAGGACATCTATTACCATAATAATCTGCACCTGCGAATGCGTGAGAACCCGGATGTGTTGTCCCAAGCGCATGATGATTTCCGCACAATGAATGGTAAGCTCGTCCAGGATTATCAGATATTTGGTTTAAAAGATGTTTTGGAAAGTTCGCGACTTGATGCTTGTCCGGTAGATGAGGTCGCTCTAGAGGATTTGATCCGGTTTAAAGGTGAGGCACTGCAAGATTTTACGGTTGAACCAGATCTCTACTCCAAGGCGTTGAAGATATATAATTATGAGGAAATTCGCCGTTATTTCGAACATGCTGCTGATGCTGCGACCGAAGCTTGCAGAGCGATCTTGAGCCAAACAGATAGGAATAGAGAGGAATGAGAACATGACAGTCCAACCAGTATCAAAAGAAGAACTGCTTCAACAATTTCGGCAATGGGTGGCTTTCGTTCAATCGTTGGAGACTGCGGATGAGCGTTGGAATATTCAACTGGGCGATGGAAAATGGTCTGTCCGCGAAGTGGTAAGTCATATCGCACTATGGGACAAGTATTTTCTAGAGGAAGCGATTGATCCTATTCACAACTCGGTTCCTCTCACCGTGAAGCATCTGGATTATGATGCATTCAATGAAAATGCCAAACAGTATGGAAAACGCACAAGTCCCTCTGATTTATCTGAGCAGGCCATCTCCTACCGGTTGCAGATTATTCAACGGATTGAGGGCTTCTCGCAGTCGGTTTACGAAGGGCGTTATGTGGATGCGGATGGGCATCCTTTCGTGTTGGAGCAATATTTGAAAGACTTTCTATGGCACGACAATCATCATATGGATCAAATGAGAAGCTTATCATGAAAAAGACAACGATCTTATTTGATTTTGACGGCACATTGGCGGACACGCTGCCCGTATGCTTTCATTCCTTGCGAGAGGTGTTTCGGGAATATGATGGCGTTGAACTGGACAATGAGAGTATTGTAGCCTTATTCGGCCCGACCGAGCCGGATATTATCCGGTTTAATCTGAAGAAGCAAGATCAGGCTGAGCAGGCTGTGGAGCAATTTTACAGCTTATACGACCGCCATCATCTTGAGTTGGTGCAAGCCTCGCAAGCGGTTAGAGAGATGTTAATTGCGTTGAAGCAACAATCATACCGATTGGGTGTCGTTACTGGAAAAGCCGGCCACAGCCTGGCCATTTCATTGAAACATCTTGGATTGGAAGGCATGTTTGATGTGGAAATCAGCGGAGACGATGTTCAAATCCCGAAGCCGCATCCGGAAGGGGTGCTGCTGGCTATGAAGCAGCTGGATGCCTCGCCAGAGGAGACTATGTTCCTGGGGGACAGCATAGCCGATATAAGGGCGGGCAAGTCGGCTGGCGTACTAACCATCGCCGTCCATTGGTTCGAGCATGTCCAGACTCGTACATTTGAAGTCGAGCCGGATTATCTATTCACGCACCCTTCTCAGGTGACGGACTATTTGGCTGGCAATGGCCGGTAGGCGGAGGGAATGGATATGACGACTGACCTGTACATTGTCGATGCGTTTACGAATGTACCCTTCAAAGGGAATCCGGCTGCGGTATGTATCCTGGACGAACCGTGGGAAGAGCGGCGGATGCAGGAAGTAGCGGCCGAGTTGAATCTCTCAGAGACGGCTTTTGTGCTCAAGGAGTCTACTGGGGACTTTCACTTGAGATGGTTCACTCCGCGTGCAGAAGTTGACTTGTGCGGACATGCCACACTGGCTGGGGCACATGTATTATGGGAATCCGGAGTTCTGTTGCCTCGGCAACAAGCTCGTTTTCACACGAGAAGCGGACTGTTGACCGCGGACAACGATGGACAATGGCTGGAAATGAATTTTCCTTCTGAGCCTGCGGAAGAGGCTTCGGAGTGGACGAATCGGATGGAGCCTGCGTTGGGTGTATCGCCTCGATTCGTCGGGAGGAATCGGATGGATTTCTTAGTGGAAGTAGAGTCGGAATTCATGCTGCGTGAACTGCAGCCCAATTTCGAACTGCTGAAGCAGCTTCCGGCCAGAGGCGTCATCGTAACAGCGGGGTCTAGTACGGGAGAATACGATTTCGTATCCAGATGTTTCTATCCAGCGCTCGGCGTGGACGAAGATCCCGTAACCGGTTCGGCCCACTGCTGCCTGGCCCCCTACTGGGGAGCGAAGCGGGATCAAGCTTCCTTCCTTGCTTATCAGGCTTCCCGCAGAGGTGGAGCACTTCGGCTGAGACTGGATGGGGAGCGGGTGCGCATCGGAGGACAAGCGGTTACAGTGATGCGAAGCAAGCTTCTGGTGTAGGTAAGATTGTTGAGTAAGCGGGGGATTAGATATATGAGGATGGGTAACAGCTATAAAGGCATTATTTTCGATATGGATAATACGATATTGCGGTCACGGATCGATTTTCCAGCGATGAAAGCAGATATTTTCAATATGCTGTTGCGGTATGAACTGCTTGACCGTTCTTTTCCTGTGCACGAGCATACGATTGCAACCCTACTGGAAGCGTCGCGCGGGTTTGGCACGATGAGCACAAATCAGGAGCGGTCCATCTGGGATCGAGTTGCGGAGTGGGAGCGGGAAGGCATGCACAATGCGGGCTTGGAGCCTGGAGCGGCCGAGCTCTTGCAGGAATTGAAAGACCGCTATCGGCTAGTTATCCTGACGAATAATGCGAGACAGGCTGCCGTGGAGGCGCTTGAGATCACGGGTATCATTGGCTGCTTCGAGCACATTGTRGGGCGGGAGCAGATGACGGCCTTGAAGCCATCTCCCTCCGGTATTCATTATATTATGTCCCTCTACCCCGATATGGGGCTTTGTGATTGGGTATCGGTAGGGGA
>NZ_JBFUIX010000038.1:0-56676 GCF_056401635.1 Paenibacillus sp. P4_E11
CCTCTAAGCTCTGTTCGGAGCAGCAATGAAGCTTCGGTTACACCATCAAGCAGCTCCATCGGATTCGCCACGCCCGTACACTCCACGAACAACACATCGGGCTGATGTTCATCGACAAGCCGCAGTATTTCCATCCCCAGATCACCGCGTACGGTACAGCAAATGCAACCACTTAACATTTCCTTCATAGGGACACTGGAATCGACTTCAATACCGTCCAGATTCACATCCCCGATCTCATTCATAACAACTGCAGCCTTCAGTCCCTTATACTCCGCTTGCTTCAACAAGCGGGTGAGAAGTGTCGTCTTGCCACTCCCAAGAAATCCAGCAAGTATATAGATTGGAATCGGTGTAGTACTCATGGTATTTAACCTGCTCTCCATAATTATTCAGAATATCCGGCACGACCGTAAGGGGATTCTAACAGCGAAGGAGGTGGTCTAATGGAACGCGACCAGGTCAAGCAATTGGAGCCTAAGTATACCGGAAATACCCGTCATCTGACGGAAGGTGAAGCAGCCGCTATTATGCACAATGACCCTACTTATGAGGGTGACGATGACAGCATCTTAGAGAAAATCCCTCCCGTCCTCTTACTCGGTGTCAATCGGCCTCAATAATGCTCAGATGCAAGCAAGAACCTTCCATACAGCTACGTGGAAGGTTCTCTTATTCAGGATGGAGTTCAGACACGGCTTACTTCCGGGGACCAGCATCATGCTTGCCCAGCAATTGGGTCAGCTCTTTCATGAACATATTGATGTCTTTGAACTGCCGATATACAGAAGCGAAGCGGACGAAGGCGACCTCATCTACGGGATGAAGTTGCTCCATGACCAGTTCGCCAATCTCTCTGCTTGCTACTTCTGCATGAGCATGACTTCGAAGCTCCTTCTCCACTTCAGATACGACATACTCCAATTGTTCCATGGACACAGGCCTTTTCTCACAAGCCCGAATGAGTCCCCGAAGCATCTTATCGCGGCTAAATTCCTCTCGGCTCCCGTCCTTCTTAATTACAATTAACGGGGTCTCCTCAATCATCTCGAACGTGGTGAATCTTCTCTGACATTTGTCACATTCCCGACGTCTTCGAATCGATTTGTTCTCATTCGCGGGCCTGGAATCCAACACTTTCGTACCTGCATTATCACAGAACGGACACTTCAACGAACTACCTCCTCTCAAAGCTTATTATCTATTACATTGTGGGACCCCGGGACATTCCCCTACAGAGTATTCCAATCAATCATTTACCAAGCAATCACTGTATGAACCAAGGATATCCGTACATAATACAAGTACTACCGACAAGGAGGTGAACAAACATGGCAGCAACAAACTCTCTTATAGTTCCACAAGCGAACCAAGCACTGGACCAACTAAAATATGAAGTAGCTCAGGAGCTAGGTATCTCTATTCCACAAGACGGTTATATGGGTAACATGGCAACTCGCGATGCAGGTTCGATCGGAGGAAATATCACTCGCCGTTTGGTACAAATCGCTGAACAACAACTTGCAGGCTCTTCGAGATAATACGTTCCTACTGAATCTTACTACGGCCGCCATCCTGCAAAGGGTGGCGCTGTTCCATTATAACGCACGATTAGCTTATCCACATTCAGCTTGAAGATTCGAGCCCCAGTTCCTCCTCATACAACTTCACATATTTGTTGTAATAGTACATGACTCGCTGTATGTAATGCCGAGTTTCCCCGAACGGAATTTTATCGATATTTTTCAAACTGCCATCCCAAGTTCCGCTCTGCAGCCATTTCCTGGCGTTTCCTGGTCCTGCATTGTAGGCGGCAAGCACGGCAATCCGATTCGTTTCGAATTGCGTGTACAAGGAATTCAGATACCACGCGCCTACCTCAATATTCACATCAGGACGTTCCAGGGAATGGACCGTCTTTTCTGCATAATCCGCCTTGTCTACGATCCACTGCGCCGTATCCGGCATTAGCTGCATGAGCCCAATCGCGCCCTTGCGAGACTTCTTGTCAGGATTGAAGTTCGTTTCCACTCGGATAATGGCAGCGATCAGGAATGGATCTACATTATAGTTACTTGCGCTTACCCGTATATCCTTCTCATACGAGATCGGATACATCCACGTTCCCAGCAGTCTCGTATTATAGAACAAGAAGATCACAAACAGCAAGAGCAGCAAAGCATATATACGTTTTTTGCGAAAAAACTTCATCCCATTCCCTTTCTGTTCCAGAAATCATCTAGCTGCTTTTCCAATTCCTCTAAGGTACCACTATTGTCAATGACTATATCGGCCAGTTTCTTCTTGGATTCGATCGGCATTTGCGATTGCAGCCGTTTCTCTGCTTGCTCTAGTGTCAAAGCATCACGAAGCATTAGACGCTCCAGTTGCAAGTCAGCCGGAATATATACGAGCATAACCTCGTCGAACATATGGGACAAGTTCGACTCATACAGAAGCGGCACTTCCACCACGACAAGCTTGTCCGGCTGTAACTGCTCGAATCGGGCCATCTGATCCCGCATCGAAGCACGTATGGGCGGATGTAAAATCCCCTCGAGGTCCTGACGTGCAGTCTCGTCATTGAATATGATCTCACCCAGCTTCTTACGGTTCAAGCTCCGGTCTTCGAACAATACGTCCTGTCCGAACCGTTCTGCTACTTGGTCTAATACCGGGCTCCCAGGGAGCACGACGTCCCGTGCGATTCGATCGGCATCGACCAGATTGGCACCACGCCGCACAAGCATGGAAGCGACCGTGCTCTTGCCGCAAGCGATGCCACCCGTTAATCCAATATTCATGTCATGCCCCCTCCCAGCATTATCATCTATAACAGCTTCATCAAGCCCATGAGGATCAAGAGGAACCCAGGGAGAAAAGTAAGTTTCTTCACCCAGGAGCGATTGGCATAAAAAATTCCAAGGCGGAGCCCGCTTGCAATGAAAAATCCGCTGGAGCATGCAATTACGAAGGCTGTTGTAAGCGAACTGAATCCAATGAACGCAGCTCCGATTCCAGCCCCGAAGGCGTCGAGTGACAATGCGATTCCGAGCAGTACCGCCTCTGAAGCCGATATGATGCCCGAATGGTCAATGTCTGCCAAGGAAGGCTTGCGCAAAATCTGAATGACTAACCCTATGCGCTTCCACTCGATTACTACGAGTGTCTTAACCTCGCCAGACTGCGTAATTGGCGGCTCGTTGACTGATTCTGAATTTACGGAACTTGCAGATGCATCCCCTTCAGCCGACCGGTTCCGGATAATTTGCAAGAGCGCCCATATCCCGATCAGAATCAAGATAACCGCGCCAATTATTGTGGCAACATGGGGCGAGATAAACTGGGACATGTAGGATCCGATCTGCATGGCGAGCCAGAATATGAATCCCGAGCATCCCGAGATAATCGCGACCGACAGAAAAGGGATACGAATTCTCCGCAAACCGTAAGTAATGCCAACACCGAAGCCATCCAGACTGACGGCCAAAGCTAATAAACACAATGATATGATAGGCAGCATAAGCACCATCCTCCCCGCTCTAGGCTCCTACCCACTATATGGCGGAGAGGCGGAATAAGTGCTTATTGTTTCTTGATCGATCGGCCCGCGTTCTTCAGCTTCTGACAGGCAGGACAAAAGTGTGTTCCTCTACCGCCGACTACAGTCTTCACGATAGGTTCCCCGCAGCTCGTGCAGGGCGCCCCTGTCCGACCGTATACGAGTAACTGCTGCTGGAACATCCCCATCTCCCCTTGGCCGTTGACATAGGACTTGATCGATGAGCCTCCAGCATCAACCGCTTCCTGAAGCGTACTCACAATCGCTTCATGTAAGGAGGTAAGCTCTGCTCGGCTAAGCGAATCCGCCGTTCGTTCGGGGTGGATGCGGGAACGGTGCAGAGACTCATCGACATAGATGTTGCCGATGCCGGTTACGATCTCCTGATTCAACAGAAGAGGCTTAATCTTCGTCGTCCGCTTGGTGACCCGCTGGCGGAAATCTTCTGGCGTGAACGCTTCGTCCAACGGCTCGCGGCCGAGCTTATTGAGCGGCGGCAGTGTCAAGTCTTCTCCGGGAGCGAACAGGTGCATCGTACCGAATTGACGAACATCCTTATACCGCAGCTCCGTACCATCGTCGAAATGAAACACAACATGGGTATGCTTCTCCAGCGGCTCATCCGCACGGTATACCCCATATCGTCCTTCCATTCGTAAGTGGGAGACTAGGACCAGCTGATCCAGTATGAGGCGAAGGAATTTCCCCCGTCGTTCTACAGTGCGAATCGTTTGGCCTTCCAACATGAGGCTAAACTGCAAGATGTCATCTGGCCGCTGAATGATTCGGGGCAGATGCACGGATACGCGCTCGATACGTTTGCCGGCTACTAACTCATTTAATGTCCGTCGAACGGTTTCTACTTCTGGCAATTCAGGCATGCTGATCTCTCCTCACTCTCAGAGTTACATTACAATTATTGGCTTATTTGGCTTCATACCAATTGACGCCATAGCTCACATCGACCTTAAGCGGCACAACAAGAGCCAAGGCACTCTCCATTACTTCCGGAACGAGAACCTTCATCAACTCCAGCTCCTCCTCCGGCACTTCGAATACAAGTTCGTCATGCACTTGAAGCAGCATACGGCTCTTCACATTCGCTGCCTGCATCCGTTCAGACAATTGCACCATAGCTAGCTTAATAATGTCGGCAGCCGTGCCTTGAATCGGCGTATTCATGGCTGTTCGTTCGGCGAACGACCTTAGATTGAAGTTGGAAGCTGTAATATCCGCCAGATAGCGACGGCGCTGCAAGAGCGTAGTGACGTAGCCATTCGTGCGGGCTTGCTTCACAATGTCGTCCATATACTGTCGGACACCTTGGAAGACAGCGAAATACTGCTCGATAAACTGAGCTGCATCCTTACGCGTAATATGCAAGTTCTGCGACAATCCGTAGTCGCTAATTCCATACACGATACCGAAATTTACGGCTTTGGCCTGGCGGCGCATGTTGGAATCGACATCAGACTCCTGAACGCCGAATACGTCCATCGCAGTCTTCGTATGAATGTCCATATTGTTCTGAAACGCTTCAATCAACTTCTCGTCCTTGGAAATGTGGGCGAGCACCCGCAACTCGATCTGCGAATAGTCAGCGGCTAGCATGTACCAGCCAGGCTGGGAAGGCACGAATACTTTGCGAATTTTGCGGCCTTCTTCCAGGCGGATCGGAATGTTTTGCAAATTCGGAAATTGGCTGCTGAGACGACCGGTAGCTGCAATCGTCTGTTGATAATACGTATGCACCTTGCCGGTCTCCGGACGAATCTCTTTCAATAAGCCTTCCACATATGTGGATTGTAGCTTGGCCAATTGACGGTAATGTAGAATGCTAGTCACCACATCATGGTAGGGAGCCAGCTTATCGAGTACCTCAGCATCGGTCGAATAGCCGGTCTTCGTCTTCTTGATCACCGGCAGATTCAATTTGTCGAATAAGATTTCACCCAACTGCTTCGGTGAATTGATGTTGAATTCCATACCAGCGAGACTGTAGATCGTCTCAGCCAGCTTCTCAATTGCCTTACCCAGATCACTGCCGAGTAGGCGCAACCCGTCGGCATCAACGCGAATACCTTTCTTCTCCATGCTCGCCAGCACACAAGCAAGAGGTTTCTCCAGCTCATAATACAACCGATTCATCTCATTGTTCTCCAGCTCGTTTCGCAGAATCGGAACTAGACGGTGGATGACGGCAGCTTTGCGACATAGATGCTCACTCAATTGCTCCAAGCCAGGCAGCTTGAACTTCGCCCCCCTGCCGAACACATCCTCGTCAGCAGCAATGCCTGGCAACCGATGTCGGCCGGCCAATGCATTCAGTGTATGATTCGATTCGGTAGGATCGAGCAAGTAGGCCGCAATCAGGATATCGAAGGAAACGCCCTGTAGATCAATCCCTTTCCAGGACAACGCCACTTCAGCACGATGCATATCATAGACGTTCTTCTTAGTTGATCCATCCGACAGCCAGCTTCGGACTTGGTTTCCTTCTGTACCTTGGAGCAGTTCAAACGGTATATAGTAGCACGTATCGTCCGTGTAAAAGGTTAGTCCGATTACAGACGCTGTATGGGGATTGTCACCAATGACTTCCACATGCAGCGATTGTACAGCGTTCGCTGCCAGCAACTGTTCGAAGGCAGACAAGTTCGCTTCGTTAAGAACCGTGATCTGAAGCTGCTCTTGAGGTTCAATGGATTCCATTGAAACAGGCAGCTCCAGCTTCTCCAGCAACGACTTGAACTCCAGTTTACGGAACATCGCGCCAAGAATCTGTCCATCATATCCATCGTATTGCAGACTGTTCCATTCCAGCTCCATCGGAACTTCCCGGTAGATGGTGGCAAGCTCCTTGCTCATCCGTGCACTATCCGCATGTTCGCGAATCTTATCCTGCATCTTGCCGGAAATCTCTTCAACACGCTCAAGTACCTGCTCTACGCTACCATATTGATGCAGCAGCTTGAGGGCAGTCTTCTCGCCAACTCCCGGAATACCGGGAATGTTATCGGACGCATCGCCCATCAACCCTTTCAGATCAATGATCTGATGCGGCTCCAGTCCGTACGTCTCCTGAATATAGGCTGGTGTGAATCGTTCGACTTCGCTCACGCCTTTGCGGGTAAGTGCAATCGTAACATTGTCGGAGGACAGCTGCAGCATGTCCTTGTCTCCAGAAACGACAACGACGGGAAATTTCAATTCGTCAGCAAGTCGAGTCATCGTGCCAATAATATCGTCCGCTTCATATCCCTGTAACTCGAACTGGGATATACCGAACGAAGTCAGCAGCTCTTTCACGACGGGGAATTGCTCCGATAGTTCGGGCGGCGTCTTCTCGCGACCACCCTTGTAGTTCTCATAACCTTTATGTCGGAACGTCACTTTCCCGGCGTCGAAGGCGACCAGAAAGTGGGTAGGCTTCTCTTCTTCGATGAGTTTAAGCAGCATAGTTGTAAACCCGAATACGGCGTTCGTGTGCAAGCCTGACGAATTGCTGAGCAGCGGAAGCGCAAAAAAAGCGCGATACGCTACGCTGTTGCCGTCAATAAGAATCAATTTGTTCATGTTTACACCTCTTTTTGTACAGTCCTTGTCCCATCATAACATAATTGACTCTCATATCCTATGCATCAAGATCATATACATAATCATTAGTCTCGCTTAAAGAGGCTGTCGATTAACTGTGAACAAGAGGAGTGGAAAGTGAAAAAGAGGACCCTGGCGAGTTTTGGCTTGAACCTCCATACCACGAAATCCCTTGTACAATCATAGGAGGTTCAAACAAGATGTTTGAGCAGAAGGGTCCTTTTTCACTTGGAACGGCCGTATTAGCCTCCATCCACAGTTAATCGACAGCCATATAATCGAGCATCACAACAATGAGGTGTCCACATAATGAAGAGAACCATCATCCCCCCTAAGACAACCACTCTATTCTTCGATATGAACAACACGATGATTGATCCGGAACGATCCTTCGACCATTGTTTCACAAATATTCTGATCGACTTCACCGGTCGGTGGGAGTCGGACGACCAGCAGGCCACACCAGAGAAGGCCGTCAATCTATACTTGACCGAATGGAACAAACGCAAGAAGAAATACAAACCTTACTCGAACCAGACAGGAACGGCCATCAATGAGTTGCGTAAAATATGCTTGAAGGCAGCGCTCCATCATTACCCGTTCGCGGTTAATGATTCGTTCGTGCTGTCATTTTTCCGTGAGATGAAGAAACAGCAGAGACAACATGCTGTCCTATTCCCAGGCACAGCGGAGACGGTGCGAGGGCTGGCCAAACACTATCAGTTGGGCGTGATTAGCAACGGAAATCGCGAGGTACAGAGCGGGATGATCGCAAGGTTCGGCCTCTCTAAAGAGTTGCCCACAGAGCGCATTTTTACCTCGAAGAAAGGGGAATACCGCAAGCCTGAACCTGCCATATTCCATCACGCCTTGAGAAGCATGTCCGTCGCACCAGCAGAAGCTATTATGATCGGTGATTCCTGGACGAATGACATCGCGGCGGCACTGAAATGCGGGATGAACGCGATCTGGATTAACAGGTCAAGCGATAAAAAAATAACCCAACGCAAGGTTGGGAAGCATAAAATAACAGTGATTCGACACTTCGAGCAATTAAAGGATATGTTGCAAGGGTAGAAGAACCGCGTACTAGGGCCTCGTCGCGTATGATTACGAAGTAGCAGTAGCGTTGGTGGTATCATTCAAATGCTGGTACACATAGATGCTGCCTTTATACGACTTGGCCTGTTTCTTCAGCTTGGCCGCTTCCTGAGAGATGTGTTCAGGCATCAAGTCCGAGTAGCATTGGCATATTATGAGAGACAATGAAATGCTCACCCCATCAACATCTACAGGGTTCCCTTCCCGATCGAACACGCTATGACTTTCCTCATAGAACGAAACTACGCCCTGATTGAACCGTCGAATGATTTCCTCGCACAGCTTGTCCGGCATGTTCACATTCGTTATGACAATGAAATCGTCACCGCCTATATGCCCGACGAAGTCGAAAGGATGCCCACATGTACGGCTCGCTTCCTGCAACACGTCTGCTGTGAACTGAATCATCTGGTCGCCCCGGTGGAACCCATATCGATCATTGAACCACTTGAAGAAGTCCAGATCTGCGTAGATGACCGAGAAGGATTGCCGCTCGGTTAGCCGCTTCGTCAATTCTCGTTGAATCTGCACGTTGCCCGGGAGTCCGGTCAATGGATTGGCAATCCGTGCATATTCCACGCGGGCTTTCGTGATCGATTCCAATATGGAACGGATAGAGGCCGCCCCTAGGAAATGACCAGCGGACGTAATGACCACATAATCGTACAACTGGTTAAATTCTCGGGATGTGGCCATCTGCGACACTTGGTCGATCGGGGTTTGTTCGTCGACAATGAGCGGATGACGGTCCATGAGCTGGCTGATAGGACGATTCCAATACAAGGAAAGTCCGTATTGGCCCGCCAACTGTTGGAACAGCTTGTCCCTCATAATGAGTCCGATCGGTACACCGAACGAAACGATGACTGAACAGATCACACGCTCATTCTTCTTGAAATAATTAGCTACCTCAGATATGTACGCTTCCGGCTCGAACGTACGGTTCGGAGCTGCAAGCTGCCCGATGTTCATCAGGCCGTTCACGCTTCTTAATCTGCGCTGCCGTAAGATGTGCTCGACCAGTTCGTTGTCAATTGAAACCATCCTGGTGGCAGGCTTGGCGATCAAGTACCCCTGCCCGAAATGCACACCCATTTGCATCAGCTTCACCAGCTCTTCCATCTTCTCGATGCCTTCTGCAATGATACGGATGTTCATCTTTTCCGCGAACGAGACGAACGTTTCCAATATGTTCTCTTTGATCTTGTCTTTGTGAATATCCTGGATGAGGGAACGATCGACTTTGATAAAGTCAGGATGCAGTTCCGCTATGGCTTGCAAGGAAGAATACCCCGCTCCAGCATCATCGATGGCAATCTGGTACCCTTGGCTGCGATAATGCTGGAGCAGCTTCTTCGTTGTCGAGAAGTCTTCTATCGAGCTGCGTTCCGTAATCTCGAACACTACGTTGTGAGGTGTAAGGCCGCGTGCCTTCAGCAGCTTCAACGTCTGGCCAGGCGTGAATTGAGGATCGTGGATAACGTGAGCAGGGATATTGATGAACACCCGCTCCGACTTCTGCAGTTCCAGACAACCAGAGACCGCCTTCTCTCGAGCAAGGCGGTCGAGCATGTAGAGCATATTCTCCCGTTCGGCGAACTGGAACAATTGAACTGGAGAGTGGAAGACAGAGCCGACCGGACCTCGAGTAAGCGCTTCGTAACCGAATATACTAGCGTCATCGAATGAAACGATCGGCTGGTACACAGAAGAAATCAGCTGCTTCTCCATAATTGCCAGAAACTCGCTCACTTCACTTGACGCCTCGGACCCATCCTGCAGCCGGGCTGCACGGATCGATTGCTTGACGGCCGAATAAATGATTTTGTCGATGGCGGACACGCCGCTTTCCAACTGCTTGTTCTTACTGCCACTCTCCGCCAGTAGAGCCGTTCCCATATGAAGCTCAATGGGAAGATCCAGATGATCCGGACCATTGGTCAAGCGAAGCATGCGCTCTACCTCCAGCTTCAGGTGCATGCCCATTTCCAATAGGTCTCTCTGCTGACGATCTTCTGGCTGCTTCAGCTTCAACGTGGCGAAGAAGAAGAAGTCTTCTCCCACACTGTTCACTTTGAAAATCGACGGATTATCCGCTTGAAGCTGTATGATGTTAGTTTTAACGGAGGATAAGATGTGCTCACAATACGCCCGCCCATGCAACTGCTCCCACTCGGAGAAGCGGGCAATGTCCATATATATAAGGCCAACACGACTGCTCTTCCATTGGTGTCGGATTCGTTCCAGTTCTTGACTGTTCAAACTGAACATGCATATCCCTCGCAGTGTTGGCTTGATCGGTTAGTGGTAGGGTACAGATTGGTGAATGGGTTGGATCAAGTGTTCAAATCGGGACGTTTGCCCCGCACCAGATACACAACGCTTTCACCGATATTCGTGGCATGATCCGCCATCCGCTCGAGGTAACGGCTAACGAAACAGAGCAGCAACGACTGGTTGACGGTCTTCGGATTATCCACCATGAAGACGAACAGTTCTCTCATGATCTGACTATGCAGATGATCGACGTCGTCATCCATCTTGGCCATCTTGTAAGCCATATCGACATCCTCATTCACGTACGCGTTAATGCTCTCATTGGTCATCAGTTGCACGATTTCCGCCATACGCGGGATGTCGACAAGCGGCTTGATCAGCGGTTCCTCGCCGATGCGCTGCGTAACCTTGGCGATATCCACAGCCAGATCTGCCATCCGCTCCAGATCGCTGGCCATACGGAAAGCGATAATGATGCGGCGCAAGTCCTTGGCGACCGGCTGCTGGGTGGCGATCAGGTTCGTGCCCAGTTCATCAATATGCTCTTCCATGGCGTTAATCGACGCATCATTGGCGATCACTTGTCTCGCCAATTCCAAGTCGCCTTCCTTGAGTGATTTCACGGAGAGGAGGATGGCCTTCTCTACCTTCTCACCCATCTCGATCAATTGTTTGCGCAACCCGCTTAAGGCGCTGTCGAACTGTTGTCGTTTCGTTACCATCGTCTCAATACCCCCATGAATGGATTAGCCGAATCGGCCGGTAATATAATCTTCCGTGCGCTGATCATCCGGGTTGGAGAATAGCTTGACCGTATCGGCAAACTCCACCACTTCACCGTTTAGGAAAAATGCGGTTTGTCCAGAAACGCGCGCGGCCTGCTGCATATTGTGCGTGACAATCACGATGGTGTATTGATCCTTGAGCTCTTGAATCAGTTCTTCAATCTTCAATGTGGAGATCGGGTCAAGCGCCGAAGTAGGCTCATCCATGAGCAAGATAGTCGGATTCACTGCGAGCGCACGGGCAATGCACAAGCGCTGCTGTTGACCACCTGACAAGCCGTATGCAGACTTTTTCAAGTAGTCCTTCACTTCATCCCATAATGCTGCAGAACGAAGACTTTTCTCTACAATCTGATCCAGATCTGCTTTGCCTGATATTCCATGAATCCGTGGACCATAAGCCACATTCTCGTAGATGGACTTCGGAAAAGGGTTAGGCTGCTGGAACACCATGCCGATCTCCTTGCGAAGCGCTTCTACATTAACACCCGGACCGTAGATGTCCTCTCCGTTGACAGCGACATTCCCGCTAATGCGAACCCCCTTGATCGTATCGTTCATCCGGTTCAATGTACGCAGCAATGTAGACTTGCCGCAGCCGGACGGTCCGATAAAAGCGGTAATCGACTTCTCCTGGACATCCATCGCGATTTGCTTCAGAGCATGGAACTCTGTGTAGTATAAGTTCAGGTTGGAAATTTGGATGATAGCCACGGCCATGTTCCCCCTCTATGATTTATCTCCTGATATTTTCTTCTGGATCAGCCGGCCCGGAATCGCTATGAGCAGGTTGAACACGAGTATGACCAACACGAGCAAGGCTGCGCTGCCTTCAGCAATTTGCTTGGCATCCGGTGCAAGCGAGCTTCCACCCACATACCACAAGTGAACGGCCAACGTCTCACCGATTGCGAGCGGATCGAAGTCCGGAAAGTGCCTGGATACCGAAGTTCCCGCCGTGTAGATCAAGATCGCCGTTTCCCCGAGTGCCCGTCCAGCTACCAGTGTAACTCCAGTCAAGAGGCCTGGCAGGGCGGCAGGCAGCAGCACCTTGCGAATGCTTTGCCATTTGGTCGACCCAAGGGCGAGGGATGCCTCCCAATACGATTGCGGCACGGTTCTCAAGCTTTCTTCCGTAACGCGTACCAGTACAGGGAGGTTGAGCAGCGCCAACGTCGCCGCCCCCCCCAGGATCGAGAAGCGAAGTCCCATCCAGTTCACGAAGATAAGTGCCCCGAACAACCCGAATACGATGGAAGGTACAGAGGACAAGGCTTCTACCGAAATTCTAACCAGGTCAGTGAAGCGGTTCTTCTTGGCGAAGATCGTTAAGTATACGCCGGCTCCAATACCGATTGGAGTAGAAAACAGCATCGACAGAAACAATATATAAAACGAGTTGAACAAATGCGGCCCGACGCCTCCGCCTGCTGTCAGCTCTTGCGGTTTCCCAGTGATGAAGTGCCAGGACAAGTGCGGCAGTCCTGCCCCCAATATACGGACTAGAAACCAGGCCAGGATGACTATGATTAACACGCCGGCACTCCAAAAAAATAACGTAGCAAGCCGGTCCGTGATTTTACTCAGCTTCATTTCAATTCACTCCTTCGCGACAAGATTCTAATACCTAGTATCAGAACCAACGATATGACCAGCAGCAGGAGCGCCATCATATATAAGGCATTGTTCCAGGCCGTACCGTAAAATGTATTCGCCATGTCTTTCACGATAGCTGTTGTCAGCACAGTCGTGGAATCCAGTAAAGAATCTGGGATCTTGGGGGAGTTCCCGATAACCATGAACACCGCCATCGTCTCACCGATCGCCCGGCCCATACCCAAGATGACGGCTGTCATAATGCCCGAACGTGCTGCCGGCAGCAGTAAGCGCCATATCGTCTGCCAGCGTGTAGCCCCGAGGGCCAACGAAGCTTCTTCCAGACGGCGGGGCAGCGAACGAATCGCGTCCTCCGAGATCGACATGATCGTCGGCAGGATCATGACGGCGAGTATAATCGCGGCCGGCAGGATGCCGTATCCGATGCCGCCGAACACAGAGCCCAGGAACGGTACGATTACCGTTAAGCCTATCAACCCGTACACGACGGACGGGATGCCTACGAACAGATCAGCGGCCGGGCGAAGAATCTCTCTCATCCACTTCGGCGCGATCTTGGCAATGAATACGGCCCCAGCCAGCGCCAACGGCACGGCGAGCACGATGGAGAGCAAGGTTAGAATCAGTGTGCTATACAAAAACGAGAATGCTCCGAATCGTGGTGTTTCTGACGCCGGAGACCAGTCCGATGAGAAGAAAAACTGCTTGGGTGAGACGTCCTTAAATGTCTGAAGGCCCTGGAAGCCCACGAATGCAATGATGGAAAATATAATGACTGTTACGATCAATGCGCTGGCAATGAATACCCATCTCATGAAATTGTCCGTGCGCTTCTGCTTCCTTGTCCACTTGCCGGAAGCCGACTTGTCTAGTCGTTGATCTTTCAATGGAAGCTCCCCCTCTCTTTCTCTATCATAGGGTCAGACTGTTTTCCCAATATTAATAATTTGTAAAGTTAATGTAAAATGAGTAGGACTTTCGGCATTATATCGGTCTAGGAGGCTGTCGATTTACTACGGACAAGAGAAGTGGAAAGTGAAAAAGAGGACCCAGGCGAGTTTTGGCTTGAACCTCCATGCCGCTAAATCCCTTATACAATCCGAGGAGGTTCAAACAAGATGTTTGAAACCCGGGGCCCACACAAAGTACTCGGTAATACTACAGAGCTTGGCTTCACTTTGTGGGGATGACTAGGGGTCCTTTTTCACTTGGAACGGCCGTTTTTGTCAGGGTACCCGCACCAGAACTATTAGCCGCGAACAGTTAATAAATAGCGATCGCCCCCATGAATCGGAAGCGATCGCCGCATGATCATGCCTATTTATTTCTTCAGAAGATCGGCTGGAAGGAATCCAAGATCGGTGACTTCTGGTTTGTTCAAGAAATCTTTGCTCATAATAAAGTCGATGAATGCTTTCGTTGCGCCAGTTGGCTCACCCTTCGTATACATGTGCTCCATGCCATACAGCGGGTACTTGCCGGACTTGATGTTATCTGCGGAATATTCCACGCTGTCCATCTTCAACGCTTTGATCTTGTCATTGCCTTTGATGTAAGGTACGTCAACATATCCGATTGAACCTGTTGTCGAGCCTACGGCTTCAGCAACCGTCTTGCTTGTATCTTGCTGCACGCCGTCTTTAGTGAAATCTTTGTTATCCAGGACGATTTGCTTAACAAGCTTGCGGGAACCGGAGCTTTCTGGACGGTGTACGACGGTAATCTTCTGATCTTTGCCGCCTACGTCTTTCCAGTTCGTGATCAAGCCCATGAAGATGTCAGCGGCTTGTTTCTTGGTCAAGTTGTCCACGTTCACGTCTTTGTTCACGATCAAGGCGAACGGTGCGATTACAACGATATTGTCTTTCAACTTATCTTTATATTGAGCGTCAGCTTCCACGTCGGAATTCCCGATGTCGGATACGCCGTCCGCCACGTTCTTCACACCTGTTCCGGACCCGCCGCCGGTTACAGTAACTTCGGCCTTCGGGTTCTTTGCCATAAAGTCTTGAGCAGCTTTCGCTACGAGTGGTTGAAGCGCGGTGGAACCTGAGGCGGATACTTTCCCAGTTACTCCCGGTGCAGGTGATGCTGTTGTAGTTGCTGCCGGTTTCGAACCGTTTGTTGCGTCCGATGCTTTCGGATCATTTTTAGTTCCGCAACCTGCCAACGCCCCCGTAGTCAGTACTGCTACCATGGCCAACCCTAACATTTTTTTCGACATCAGCTTTAACATCTCTGAATGTCCTCCTCTTATCTTTTTTTTGTCTACGTCTGTTATCTTAGCAGTTGATTGTTAAGAGAAAACCCACCAAACGTAAAGGCAATGTAAAATAAACGAGGACTTACGCCACTTTCCAAAACAATCCATACATTTACATTCGGTTAACAGACTCTATCTTTCTACTTAATAGTTGTCCTCTATACTAGGCCCATACACATACATATATAAGGTGGAGGGGAACAGACGATGGGACTGATTCAGCATATTCCGTCTTGGAAAGGGAAGCTGGTCCTAAGTTTTGCGGTCATCGTACTCGTGTTTGTGGCGACGGCCGGATTCAATCTGATTCAGGTGCGAGGCATCGGGCAGCAAATCACCCAACAGAATGAAAAAGTTGCCAACCAGTTGATGGCCCGGGATTTGTTAGTACTTACGCAAGAGCTAAAAGATATATCTTCCGGCCTGATGATCTCGCGTGATCTACAATATGTAGACAAATACTATGCGAAGCGAGCCGAGTTCGAATCTTTACTCCGCACGATTGGCAACACAGCCACCACAGATGAACAACGGCAATGGAGAAGTCAGCTATTAATGGCCCGGACTGATCTCCTAGACTTGTTCGACCGCGCCGTTAGCATTATGCAGAACAAAGGTTTTTCGGAAACCGATATTCAGATCAATACCGCTTCCCTCTATAAAGAAACGCAGCAAAAACGTGACACCTTGTTCGACCTGATCAGCAAGTTCGATGCGGATTTCTCGCGGGATGCCGACAAGGCCGTAGCCTCGTCCGAAATCAAGTTAAACTTCACGTCGCTTGTCATGGTCGTGGCTTCCGGCTTCGTCCTCTGCATCACGATTGCGATCTCCATCTGGCTACTGCGCTCCTTCCTCAAGCCGGTCAACAAGCTGCAACAAGCGGCGGCCAAGATGGCGGAAGGCGACTTCCGCCACAACATTCGCTCTGTCGCCCTAGACGAATTCGGCCAGTTGAGCCGCGAGTTCGACCGCATGATCGATCATGTGCGGACGATGCTGCAAGGCACCCATGCAATCGCTTCGTCGCTGTCGGAGCGATCGGGCCGGTTCCGGCATTTCGCGCAAGTGACGGCGTCCGCCAACTCCAGCATACTCACGGCGATTGAGGAGATCTCCACCGGTGCCGACCAGCAGGCGTCGCAGACCGAGAAGAGCACCCAGCTCGTCACCGAGCTGGCGGAGGAAGTGGCGGACATCTCCCGCCACACAGACGAGATGCACGCGCTGAGCCAAGAGGCGCGCGGCAACACGAGGACGGGCTCCGCCGCCGTCCTGCAATTGCAATCAGCAGCCGACCGCTCGGACGAGCTGCTGCAGCAAGTGATGGCCGCGATGGACAGCTTCATCGCGGACTCGGTCCAGATCGGCCACATCGTGCGGACGATCAGCGAGATCTCGACGGAGACGAACGTGCTCGCCGTCAATGCCGCCATCGAGGCGGCGCGCGCCGGCCAGCATGGCCGGGGCTTCTCCGTCATCGCCGAGCAGGTTCGACAACTGTCCGACGAGACCGGCGCTTCGGCCAAGTCGATCGGCAAGCTCACCGCTTCGCTGCAAGGGCAGATCGCCCGGGTTCGCACGCAGATGGGTAGCGTTCAAGAAGCTGCGAATGTGCAGGGCAAGAAACTAAATGACACGCTGCAATCCTTCCAATCCATTGAAGGCTCCATCGATCGCCTGCACGGACATATGGAGCTCGTCCAGCAGAAGGCGCATCAGGCTGAGGCAAGCAATGCAAGCTTCGCAGACACGCTTACATTGGTAGCGGCTATCGCGGAAGAAACAGCGGCGGGTGTACAGGAAGTGAACTCCACCTCCATCGAGCAGAATGACGCCATTCATCAAATCGCCATGCAGTCGGACGACATTCACGGGTTGGCCGAACAACTATTCAGCGGGATGAGCCGATTCCAGATCGAGAACTAGGAGTCTGTCCAAAAAAAGCCCTCAAGAGTTCGCCTAAAAACGACAAATTGACGGGCTTTTTCGCTATGGACAATACCGGATGAGGGTTATATGATCAAAGTGTGAAGTGGCGTGAATATTGCGATAATTTCGTTCAACTAAGGATGGGGAATGATTGAATATGAGAGCGATTACATCACGCTTCAAGAACATATCCTTCAAGCGCAAGCTGATCCTATTCTCGCTGATCCTCAGTATCGGCCCGGTTCTGATCGTTGGCCTCTCCTCTTCCTACATAACGGCACGCAGCATGCAGCAGGAAGTAAATGCGAACCATGCCGCCGCCCTCGACCAGATCCAATTCCAAATGAACAATCTCATCAAGTCCCTGCATATTACGTCCATCCGGCTTGCCACCAACTTATCACTTGAAAAGTCCGTTCTGCTCGGCCCTTCCATGGATAACCTGAACCAGACACTTGAAGTATCCGAAACGATCCGCCGGGAAATCAGCTTGTCCACGATCAAGTTCAACGTCTCCCTCGTCTATCAAAAGTACAATACGATCTACTCCACAGCGACCGATGCGAATAAGCTGACGGAATCACAGGTCAAGGACATGGTGGAACGGGGAAAACCGTTATACAACTCCTCCTTCATGGTGCTGCCTGATCCGAACCGAAGTCGGGAGGACCTGCTGTTGTTCCGTCCCGTGCCCTTATCCACGTCATATTCCGAAGGCATTCTTGTTCTACATGTGAGCGTGCATGAGCTGATCAAATTCCTGTCGACCTTATCCGAAGGATTAGCGAGCAAAATCTTCATCGTGGATTCTAACGGATCGGTCATCGTCAGCAAGGACACGACCGACATCGGCACCCGGCTGAATTTGTATCCGGCAAGTGCGGGCGGACAACAGCAGCAGGCAGAGGCGGCTCATCTGCCCCAGCATTACAAGCTGGACGGTACGGACTACACGGTCTCTTCCCAAAACTCCCTGTTCGCCGACTGGACTTACATTATCGTGACGCCCACCAAGGTACTGACGCACAAGTCGGACTCGATCCGCACCATTACATGGACGATGGTCGGTGTCATTGCCGTATTATGGGTGTTCGCCGCCCTGTTCGGCTCCTATCGGCTTTACTATCCGATTGCCAGAATGCTGCATAAGTCGTTCTCCGGGCAAGCAACTCCTTATCGATTCTCCGACGGGTTGAAGGCACTAGATTCGTTCATCGAGAATATGGTCAGCACGAATCGTGAGCTGAAGAAAGAGTTGCATGAGCAGTCTCCCTACTTGCAGCAAAGCATCATACAACAGCTGCTGCTAGGTGAAATGTCCGAGACGCAGAGCGCGGATAAGATCGATCGCTTCCAGCTCCCGATCAAGGGCACACGCTTCTGCGTCGCGGTCGTGGCCGTCGATCAGTACATCAACTTCATTCGCAAATATAAGGAAAAGGACCGCACCCTCATGCATTATGCCCTGCGCAAAATGATCGAGGAACTGTTCGGCGAGGAGTTGTCCTGTCTCACGACTGTGCCGCAGCCGGGGCAGCTAGCCGTCTTGATCGGTGTAGATGCAGCGAACGAGACAGCCATTCATCGGTTGCCACGTCTGTTCGACGACATTCGGTTGCACGTCAGTCAATATTTTCAATTCACAGTAAGCGTAGCCGCCAGCCCGCTACGCTCCGGGTATACGAACATTCATGCGTGCTACCAGGAAGCGCTCGACTTGCTACGCTACCGTCTGACCCTGGGTCACAACGTAACGATCAACAGTGAGAGCATAGCCGCCGAAGTCAAGCAGGCTACCCATAACTTCAGCGAGCTGCAGAAGACGATCGTGTCTCACGTTATGATCGGCAATCTGGACGACGCCGATGCCAAGCTGTCCGAGCTGATTGCTGAACTGCCTGACCATATACGCAGCGCTGAAGCGGCAATAGGCGCTTTCGCCTACTTGCTGGGCGAGCTGGACTATATGCTGCACCGATTCGGCTGCAAGCTGGACGATGCGCTAGGCGCGGACGCGTACAAGGAGCTATATGGCATGATGACGATTCAGGAAGTACGGGATTGGTTGTCGATCGCCGTGTTCCCGGCCGTCAAGCAGCGCATGAGCCAGCTGTCTGTGACCCGGCAGACGAAGCTGATCAATCAAGTGCTTCACTACTTGGAAGAACATCTCGAGAGCGACTTATCGCTGCAACAGCTAGCGGATGAGTTCCAATTGTCCACCTCGCACCTCAGCCGAATGTTCAAGGAAGAGACGAACCGAACGTTCAGCGATTATGTGCTAGAGCAGCGGATGAACAAGGCGAAGGAATGGCTCACCCATACAAGCATGCCTATTAAGGACATTGCCGACCAGTTGCGCTACACGAATGTGACCAACTTCACCCGGGCTTACAAGCAATTTTTCGGAACGTCTCCAGGGAAATTCCGCAATCAGGCACTATCCGACTAGCCCCCAGCTCCCTCTGACACTATACCGCTTATCAGCAGCACTTATTTTCTGATCATTATATGACCCCTGCCCTGCACCCAAGTGATAATTGCGTGTCATCTTCCCGCTCCATTATATTGAGTACGAATAAACCGCTTTCAAATTTTATAATGGGGCCGGAAAGGGGAATGTTATGAACATGTTACGGAACAAGAAGAGGATTGCCAGCCTGATGGCAGTCTCGTTGCTCACAGTTACGGTCATTTCTGCATGCAGCAAGGGGGATTCCAAGGAAACATCCACAGACGCGCCGAAAGATATTCACATCCTGCTCTCCCACACGCTGGCCAAGTACGCGATGCAGTACAAAGACGATGATATCTACACCAAAGAGCTGTCCAAGCTGTCCGGCTACAACCTGAAGTACGAATTTCTAGGCCATAATGCAGACTATATTCAACAGTTGACCGTGCGCTTCGCTTCCAAGGATTTGCCGGACATGGTGCGAACCGACAGCATCTTGTCAAGCATTCATCCCGGTGCCGTCGAGCAAGGCGTATTCACCCCGCTCAACGATCTTTTGGACAAATATGGTCCGAATTTGAAGAAAAAGATTGCCAAGGAGCAGTGGGACAGCCCCAAAATCTCAAAGGACGGCAAAATCTATGGCATTCCTTATTTGACAGCGGTTCCAGCTTATCGCGTCATTTACATCCGCCAGGACTGGCTCGACAAGCTGAACATGCCTCAACCTAAGACGCTGGACGATTACCTGAAATTTTTCGAAGCGGTCAAAGTCCAGGATATGAACGGCAATGGCGATCCGAATGATGAATACGGGTTCTATGTACGTGAGAATCTGGACTATGGCGACCTCTTCTTCAAGGAATTCGGCGTGCACCCGAGGGAGTGGATCTGGAAGGACGGCAAGCTTCAAGCGGGTCTTATTCAACCGGAGATCAAGGATGCCCTGAAATTCTGGAAAAATCTATATGAGAAAGGCTACATCAACCCGAACCTGTTCACGAACAAGAGCAGCGATTGGCGTGCCGGCATTAAGCAAGGCAAGGGTGGTTCCTGGATGCATGATGTGCCCAACTATGCCGCCGATTGGCAGCCGAGCCTGTTCGTCAACGAGAAGAATGTGAAAATCTCGATGCTCCCGGGACCTGAGGGGCCGAAGGGCAAAGGCTTGTCTCCGGTCAGCGATCAGATCGGCCACGTCTGGGTCATCCCTTCCACGAACAAGCATCCGGAGAACGTGATCAAGTATCTGGACTGGGCCTGGTCCGATGACAAGGCCGAGAAATATTTCTCCTACGGCATTGAAGGCACCAACTATACGGTTGAGAATGGCAAGATTAAGTACGACGCAGCTAGCAAAGCGAATACGGATAATGATGCGTATGAATTTTACCGGACCACGCAAAATCCGCGTAAAGACGGCCGTCTCGAACCGCTTGTGCTGGATGTCGATCCGAACGCCGATCTGTTGAAGAAAGGCCTGGAAGCGGCCAACCAGTCTATTTACAAAAACGATGGGCTGCATATGCCGGTGCTTGAAGCTATGAAAACCCGTCCAGAGCTTGGCTTCGGAGGCGGGACGCTATTCCTCGATATGTTCGCCAAAGTCATTACAGGCAAGGCCGACTTGGATGCTTCGTTCGATGAGTTCGTGAAGGAGTGGAAGAAACGCGGCGGCGATCAGGCGATTCAAGAGGCGACAGATTGGTACAACAAGTTCCACGCTAAGAAATAAACCATGTACGCTTAGGCCTGCTTTCCCAGGAGAGCAGGCCTTTAATCCATCATTTACTCCATCATCAGGAAGGAGAGTCCGCTATGATTCGGAATGCCGGGAAACGAGATGCGGTCGTGCTGTTTCTGATCGCGCTTCCAGGAATATTGCATTTTATTATATTCAAATACGTACCGATCGGCGGCAATCTGATCGCCTTCAAGAACTACAATATGTTTCTGGGCATATGGGACAGCCCATGGTCCGGCTTCCTTCACTTCAAGAACATGTTCCGATTCGCCGAGTTTTTCCAGATCCTACGCAATACGCTCATGCTGAGCTTGCTGTCTATCGTGTTCGGGTTCCCCGCCCCTCTCATCCTCGCGCTTCTGCTCAATGAGATGAGACGCATGTGGTTGAAGCGCTCTGTCCAGACGCTGTTGTATTTGCCCCACTTCCTGTCGTGGGTTATCGTCGGGGGGATCTTCATCAACTTGCTGACGGTCGACGGATTTTTGAACACGATATTGAAAAACCTGGGCCTCGCTCCGACCGATTATTTGACGAATCCGGATCATTTCCGCGGTATGCTCGTGACCATCGGAATCTGGAAGGAAGCTGGATGGGGAATGATCATTTACTTGGCTGCGCTGGCCGGTATTAATCCGAACCTGTACGAAGCGGCTATGGTTGATGGTGCCGGACGGTGGCGGCAGATGTGGTCGATCACCTTACCCTCGCTGATGCCAGCTATCGTCGTGCTATTCCTGCTGCGAATCGGCAGTGTGCTGGACACGAATGTGGAGCAAGTGCTCATCTTCATTAACCCGCTCGTGCGCAGTGTTGGGGAAGTGATCGATACGTATGTCTATCGAGTAGGTTTGTTAGGCGCCCAGTTCAGCTATACGACCGCGATCGGCATATTCAAATCGGTCATCGGCTTGACGCTCATCATGGGATTGAATTTCTTAAGCAAGCGAACGACGGGGGAAAGCATCTATTAACGTACGGGGGGAGAGACTGCAATGCCCAGCTACAAATCAGACCGGACATTCACCTTATTCAATAATATGCTGCTCATCATAATCAGCCTGTCGATGCTGGCTCCACTCGTCCATCTTGTCGCTGTCTCGCTGAGCTCACCAAAGTACGTAGGGGCGAAGCAAGTGTACTTCTGGCCGAAGGAATGGAATGTGAAGGTGTACCATACGATATTCGCCACCGATTCGCTATGGCGGGCACTAAGTGTGAGCATCTATATTACGGTATTCGGCACGCTCATCGCCCTGCTGCTTACCTCAATGATCGCCTATTCACTTTCGCGCTCTCGTATGCCCTTCCGGCGACTGATTCTGAGAGGCATTATCGTGACGTTCGTCTTCTCGGTTCCGCTCATTCCGAGCTACCTTGTTGTACGATCGCTGCAAATGGAAAATACGCTGTGGGCCTTGATGATTCCAGGCGCTCTTACAGCGTTCAACGTAATCATTATGAAAACTTTCTTCCAAGGTATCTCAAGTGAGCTGTTCGATGCGGCCAAGATCGACGGCTGCGGAGAAGCAAGCATCTACGCCCGCATCGCCATCCCGTTGTCTATGCCGGTCATCGCGACCATCGCGCTGTTCCACGCGGTCGGTCAATGGAATTCCTACTTCAGTGCACTCATCTACATCCACACGAAGTCATTGCTCCCGATACAGGTGCTTCTGCGCAATCTGGTTATCGAGGACAACCTGGGCTCCTTCTCGCAGCTTGGTACGGTCGATCTATCTCGTCCCGCCACACCGGAAATGTTAAAAGCCGGCATCATCCTGTTCGGTACGGTTCCGATTCTGCTTGTGTATCCGTTCTTACAGAAGTACTTTGTAAAAGGTGCTATGCTTGGCTCGCTCAAGGAGTAGGCTGCTTCATTTCTTCGGCCCATGCATGACGAGCTTATAGCCCAATCCCCTGATGGAGTCGATCTGAACGCTTTCCTGATTCATCTCCAGCTTCTTCCTTAGCGAGCTGACGTGTACATCAACGGTACGTTGGCCGCCAACATAGTCGAAGCCCCAAACGATGTTCATCAGGTCGTCCCGCGTTATGACTACCCCAGGGCGCTGCACCAAGTAGAGCAGTACCTCGAATTCCTTGGGCCGCAGCGGAATAGAATGGCCGTTCAGGTTGACTTCATATTTCTCAGGGTATATTTTCAACTCGCCGATCTGGATGACCTTGTCTTGATTCGTATCTTCCATGAGCATTCCGTCGTCTGACTTCGTCCGTCTCATGACGGCCGACACACGAGCTAGCAACTCGGCGACACCGAATGGCTTGGTGATATAGTCATCTGCTCCGCTCTTCAAGCCCTGGACGACTTCCTCTTCTGCATTGCGTGCCGTCAATATAATAACTGGCGTCTTGTTGCCCTTCTGACGCAGCTTCTGCAAGATCTCGAACCCGTTGAGCCCCGGCAGCATAATATCCAGAATGATCAAGTCGTACGCATGCTGCTGGGCGGCCTGTAGCCCTTCCCCGCCATGATCAATCACTTTCGTTTCATAGCCTTCCTGCGATAAGTTATAGGACAGCAATCTCGCCAAGGTAGGCTCGTCCTCGATAACCAAAATCTTTTTCGACATGCAAACCCCCGATCAAGCATACACGGCTTATGAATTTAAATTGTATGGTTCCGATTTACATTAGTATACGGTCAAGCTCAGTTTAGCATACGATTGTAAATGTTGTTTGAAGAGTTTGTTAACATTTTGTAAACTGTTAGCTCTGAATGACCGGGAGCTCGATGATGAATTTGGAGCCTATACCCAGGTCGCTCTCCACACGGATCGTTCCTTTGTGAAGCTCCACCAGATGCTTTACGATCGAGAGGCCAAGCCCAGTACCGCCGGAACTGCGTGAACGTGCCTTGTCCACCCGGTAGAATCGTTCGAAGATACGCGGCAAGTCTTTCTTGGGAATGCCGATGCCGGTGTCGGAGATGACGATGCGTATTTTCTCGGCTTCCTGATTGTCGCCAGCTATGGACATCGCTTTGACCCGGACTTTGCCGCCTTCCGGCGTGTAGTTGATCCCGTTCGACAATAGATTGATCATAATTTGTCCTAGCCGATCCTCGTCTGCTTCCAGATACAGCTCCTCGCTGACCTGAAACGCCAGATCGATCGACTTCTTCTCGGCTTCCGTCTGCATCATCTCTAGTGTCTTGCCCATAAATCCATTCAGGTGCACCGGTGAGAATTGTAGTGGAATGCGCTTGGACTCTACCTTGGACAGCTCCAGTATGTCACCGATCAGCCGGTTCAACCGCTCACTCTCGTCATAAATGATTTGGAGAAATTGTCGGGCGATGGCAGGGTCGTTCATCGCGCCGGCGAGCAGCGTCTCCGCAAATCCTTTCACGGCCGCAACTGGCGTCTTCAGTTCATGCGACACATTCGCTACGAACTCGCTGCGCACCTTCTCCAGACGGCGGATCGCCGTTATGTCATGCAGCACGATAACAAGCCCGGCCCATAGCTGTTCCACTTGGATCATCGGGACGAGGTTGACCTCAAGGATGCGTTCCTCGGGGTAGTAGAAGTTCATCTCATCGCGTATATGTTCATTGCGGTCCATGCATTCCTGAATCATCTGCGTCAGCTCGAACGGCAGCTTCGCTCCGTCGAACGGCTTGCCGATCAGTTCCTTGGACGTGAAGCCCATAATTTCTTCCGCAGGGCGATTCAGCAATACGATCACCCCTTGCTCATCGATCATGACGACGCCGCTGACCATGTTGTCCAGCACGCTGGAGAGCCGGGTTTCGTTCTCGCGAATTCGGTTCATCTGCACCTGCAGACTATCCGCCATCGTATTGATCGCTTGACCCAGTTGGCCAATCTCGTCCTGATTGCGAATTTGGACACGGGACTTGTAATTCATGTTCGTAATTTGCCGGGCAACCCGGGTAATTTTCTCAAGTGGACGAGTCAACTGGTGAGCGATTCGGAAGCTGATCGCTCCCGCTATAATGAACACGATCAGCAGGCCCCCGATCAGCCCCCACCATAATGCCCTGATCGTGGTTTCTACTTCTTCAAGTGACATCGACAAGCGGGCATAACCGATGATCCGGTCCTGTTGGAGGATGGGCAGCGCCACATATAGCATCGTCCGGTTCGTCGTGTCACTATGCCTCTTGGAGTAGCCTTCGCCCTGTTCGCGTGCTTGTCGAATCTCATCACGGTTGTAATGGTTGTCCATCTGGCTCGGCTCGCTGTCCGAGTCCCCGCTCACCTTGCCATCTGCCTCGATGAACGTCACTCTCGCACCAGCCGACTGTTTCAAGTGTGCGGCCAGCTCCGCATACTGCGCCGCCGACATTTTCGAGAATGCACCTTGATCCGATTGGACGGATGTGACGGCTGCGATCAGGATTTGAATCTCGCGTTTCATGCTCGTTTCCAGGGCGGCTACCTTCGACTTCTCGATCATGACCGCACTGAATATGCCTGCCACAAGGACAGAGCTGCCAATCAATATAATGAACAGTAGCGTTAATCTTGTGCGAAATTGCTTCATCCTACTCAAACCTTCTTCCCTTGCTGAATTCGACTGCATCCATCCATATTATATCGAAAGGCCAACAGGAATCCAGTTGATTTATTGTAAAGGGGTAGCTTCACCGTTTTTAATAATAACGGAAGAAGTTCGGTTGAAGGTCGCACAGGAAGATTTATTCATTCTTTAATGGCCGGTATGTCCAGGAAGAAGCCGCAGCAATAAGCCATGGACGGTATCAATTCCACAGGAAGTCATTACTACTCCACCTCCGCGACACGTACTACATAATTCACACCATAGGGATACCCAGTCGCAATGAACTGAAACCCTCCAGTCGACATATCCTGCTCGAATTCCAGAAGCTCCCCACTATCAAGCCATCGGACCGTGCGAACCGGTCGGTACAAGCCAGAGAAATGCTTCACTCCTGCCCCTCCACCGTTCACCGTAACATTCGCGTGGCCGCTAATCTTCAGATGGTGGATGAATAAGTATAACTTGCCGTCTTCCGCCTCCAAAGCGAAGTTGCTGCCTTCTCCCACAACCGAGGACGGCCGTCCTCCATAGATTGCCCGGCCGTTCAACTGCAACCAATCGCCCAACTGCTCTAACATCGCTTCCTGAATCTTCGGAATGCGTCCAGCCGCTGTCGGACCGACGTTCAGTAAGTAATTCGCCCCTACCTTACGACAGGAGCACAGGCTCTCGATCAGATGAGGCAACGATTTGTACATGAAATCGCCACTCCCGATCCCCCAATGATCGTTCATCGTCTCGCACATTTCAGCGGCCACATACTTCTCCATCCCAGTCCGGTCCATCGGCTTCGGCCGCCCTTGCTCATAAGTGACGCTGTCGATCTCGCGATGTCCCAATTCGCCCCTATGATTCAGTCCGGTGTTGTTGACAATCAACGCTTCCGGCTGCAGGCGGCGGATCATCCCGTATAGCTCATCGAGCTTCCAGTCATCGTCGGGACGGTCCCAATTGCCATCGAACCAGAAGCCGCCGATAGGGCCATAGTGTGTGCAGAGCAGCTCTACCGAATGGTACAGATAGTCCAGGTACGCATCAAAGTCTGCACGATAGCTATCTTGCTTCCAATCGAGCGTCGTATGATAGAGCACTGGGAGTAGCCCTTCCTCTCGACAGGCGTCAACGAACTCTTGGACGAGATCCCGCTTCGCAGGACTATTCATGACGTCGAAGCTGCTCAATCCTCGCGTATCATACAAGGAGAATCCGTCGTGATGGCGAGTTGTGACGGTAATGTAGCGCATCCCCGCTCTCCGCGCGCTTTGCGCGATGCTTCGAGCATCGAATTCCTCCGCACTGAACGCTAGCTGCAACTTGGCGTATTCTTCCTTCGGAATTTGCCGGGTGCGTTGAATCCACTCACCTTGCCCGAGCTCCGAGTAGAGGCCCCAATGAATGAATAGGCCGAAGGCCATCTGTTCGAATCGAGCAATTCTCGGTTCTGGTACTGGGATCGCTCCGACAGCGAGACGTTCGCTCATAGCTCGACCCCCTGCTTGTATCGACTCGTCTTCATCCGCTCCCGCAAATGCGACAGGAATAACTCTTCATCGATCGGCAGATCCACCCAGCTGTCCGTCCAAGCAGATAGATGCATGGCGTTCGACAGCATCAGGCCCTTGATTCCTTCTTCCCCAGGCGCGATCAAGGAGGTGCCGTTGCGTATGGCGTCGGTGAAGTTTTGCGTCGTCAACAGGTGGCCATCCTTCTCCTGCTTGACGATTGGAATGTCGCATTTCCAACATTCCGGCTGGCGGAACAAGTCCTTCGTTGTCCGGTTGAACTCCGATTCCGACACAGTCAGCCGCCAGAATGTCATCTTCCCATCCTCGATGACGATCTTCCCCCGGTCGCCGACCAGTTCGTATCGGTTCGTACCTGGCGCTTCCCCCGTTGAAGTAATGAATTGTCCAGTCGCCCCATTCTCATATTCCGCGATCGCGATAACTTCGTCCTCCACTTCAATATCGCGGTTCTTCCCGAAATAACAGGAAGCCCGAACACGCTTGGGCATCATATCCATCGTCCACTGCCACAGGTCGAGCTGATGCGGCGCCTGATTAATCAACACACCTCCCCCCTCACCTGCCCAAGTGCCTCGCCACGTACCAGAGTCGTAATAGCTCTGCGGCCGATACCAGTTCGTCACGATCCAGTTCGTCCGTCTAATCTCTCCTAGCTCGCCAGAGACGACGAGCTCACGTAGCTTCCGGTACAGCGGCTGCGTACGTGCATTGTACATCATTCCGAACACGGTACCCGACTTGGCCGCCGTTTCGTTCATAGCCCTTACTTGCTTCGTATACACGCCAGCTGGCTTCTCCGTCAGTACATGCAGCCCTCGCTCGAATGCGCGTATCGCGATGGAAGGGTGATCAAAATGAGGTGTAGCGATGTACACCGCATCGATGCAGCCTGAGTGAAGCATCCCGTCGATGGAGTTGAACTTGTTCACGCTTGCCGGGAAATGATCCTCCGCCCATTTCAACCGATCGGGGAACATTTCGCATACGGCCGCCAGTTCCGCTCCCTCCACTTCGCCCTTCGTCAAATAATTGGCCGTCATCGTTCCCATATTGCCTAACCCGATAACTCCGAATCTTACGTTGCTCATTATGACATCCTCCCCTGTTCATGTAGCTGGTCCACCAGCCGATTCAAGTTGTCGAGCGATACCTGTAAGCTGTCCAGTGGATGACCAGGGCAGACATCCTGCTCGACGGCGTACCACTCGATCCCATGCTGCTCGCCCCAGAGCAAGATCGGTGCGAAATCTATGCTGCCCGTGCCGATCTCCGCAGTCGCTTGCAAGTCATCTGGCGTCATATCCTTCAAGTGGATGATCGGCATCCGATTCTCATACTTGCGAAGAAAGGCATAAGGATCCTGGCCCCCCTTCTTCACCCAATACGTATCGATCTCGGCGAGGATCCGGTTGTCCTGGGACGGCTGCAGCAAGTATTCGAGCGCCGTTACACCATCGATCTCCGTATCGAATTCGAAGGCATGATGGTGATACGAGAATCGGAAGCCTTTCACAGCAATCCGTTCAGCGATCTCATTCAGCACCAGACGCATGTGCCTGTAACCGTCCGGGTTCTGGTATTCCTTCGGCATATATGGGCAGATGATGTCGCGCGTGTTGAAGATAGCCGCTTCCTCCATGACGACGTCCAGCTCGTTCAACAACCGCTCGAGCAACACATGGACGCCAGCCGTGGCCAGACCGGTTTCCTTCAGCACGGCTGCTATGTCCTTCGCAAGCCAGCCCCTTAGCCCCGATATTTGGACAGCCGGCCAGCCCATCTCACGGACAGCGCGGAGCACACCGGGAAAGTCTTCCTCCGTTTGCCGATGCAACGTCATCAACTGCGCAGCGAATTTATGCTTCATGTTCCTTCTGCTCCTCTCGTACCTTTTCATGAATGCAAACCGGAAATGGATGTTCGTCCATTTCCGGAAGGTCGACCTTATTTCTTCTTGCCTTCGTTATACTGGTCCATCAATTCTTTCAGGATCGTTGCCCCCATGCCCTTCGACCACGCATCCACTTCGGCCTGCACCGCATTCCAGTCGCCATTGTTCAATACATAGTTAACAGCCGCTTCGGTCACCTTTTTCTGGTGATCCGGATTTTTGCCTGCTGTGTCGGACAAGTACTTCAATAACGGATTTGGTACTCCTACCTTCTCGAAGCCATCGAGCACGGCTTTCTGCGCCTTCTGAACGTCCACCAGTTGAGAATCGACATAGTAATGTTTGCTGTATTGATTTTCCAGAATCAGCAGGTTCGGCTTTTCCTTGTCGAACAGCTTCTTCTGCTCATCCGTCCGCTCAGGCAAGCCTAGTTCCTTATTGAAGGTGTTATAATGAATCCCTTGAATGCCGGCCTTGAGTATCGTAGTCGCATCATCCGACGCAGACCAATCGAGGAACTCTACAATTTTCTTTGCTTTATCCTTGGACACGTTGGACGGAACGACCCAGATCCCGAAGTACCCTTCGATCATTTGTGCGCCCTTCTTGCCCCCGGGTCCTTCCAGATACGGGATGCCGACGAGTTCGGCTTTGGGATCAGCCTTCTTGATCGTTGCGACGACGTTCTCGTTCATAATACCGACGTTGTTGACGAACGCGCCTCCTACCCCGGCGAGGAATTTGTCACGAGACTGACCGCCCTTGATGACTGGAGCGTCCTTGTCGATCAACCCGCTGGATTGAGCCATCTTAACCCAGTCCAAGAAGCTTTTATACTCCGGTGTTTGGAAGTAAGTAACCGGTTTGTCTCCCTCGATCTTGTAGATGTTCGGTAAGCCTAACGCGTAGGCAATCGGATTCATCGAGGACATGTATGGCGAGGTGTACGGTCCTGCAATCAGCGGGATCGTTTTACCACCACCAGCCGGATCCTTCTCCTTGAACACCTTCAGAGCGTTGGTGAATTCGTCGAGCGTCTTCGGCACTTGCAGGTTGTATTTATCGAGCCAATCTTTGCGCATGAAGAGGTTCGCATTACCTCCACCGAACTCACTGCGCGGTCTTGGCACACCGTACAGCTTGCCTTTAACGCTAGTCATGTCCCATGTATACTGAGGAATTTGCTGCAGATTTTTCATGCCTTTGATGATGTCGGTCAGATCATGGAACGCACCTTGACTCACCAGCTTCTCGTATTTCGAGTCCTTTCCATCGGTTAGCAAAATCATATCGTATTGGTTACCTGCGGCGATGGCGATGTTGACCTTGTCCAAGTAAACGTCCCCGGGTACGAACTCCACGTTCAGCTTGACGTTCGCCCGCTTCTCAATCTCTTTTAGTGCCTGGTTGTTCTCCAGGACCGGCGGCTCGCCTCCAGACAATATCGCCAATGCCTTAATCGTCGTCGGTTCCGCAGTCTTCGCACCTGCTGTAGTCGCCGGACTGGCTGCACTTTCCTTGTTATCCCCTGTCGTTGTGCCGCATGCAGTCAATACAGTTGCCGTTAAGGTAATGGCGGTTACGGCCGAGACCATCGTTTTTTTCATTGTGGATAACTCCCCTCGATATAGTTGAGATTGTACGATCAACATGAAGCGCTAACCAAGCTGTATGCGTCCTTGCTATTCCTTGATTGAGCCAAGCATCGCCCCCTTCGCAAAATGTTTTTGAAGGAATGGGTACACGACGATAATCGGAACCATGGCGACCAATATCGCGGCCATCTTGACGTTGTCTCCGACCTTGCTCACCAGCTCGAAATTCAAATTGCTCTCGGCGGCAATATTCGCGGTCCCGGCAATCACCATCAGTCTTAGAAGCACTTGAATTGGCCATTTCGCGCTGTCGGTCATATACATGATCGCCCCGAAGAATGAATTCCAATGTGCAACCATGAAGAATAAGGAGAATGTCGCGATGATCGGCATGGAGAGCGGTATGACGATCGACCACAAGATGCGCAGTTCCCCCGCTCCGTCGATTCGCGCCGCTTCGTCCAGGCTATCAGGCAAATTCTGAAAAAATGTTTTCATAACCAACACCGTAAAAGCGTTGGTAGCCCCTGGTAGGATGAGCGCCCAGTAGTTGTTCAGCAAGCCCAGCCATTTGATGAGCAAATAGGAAGGAATCAAGCCCCCGTTGAATACCATGGTGAACAGCATTAACATCAGCATCCATTTGCGGCCAGGCAACGTCTTCTTGGACAAGGCATATGCCAGTGTAATCGAGATGATCAAATTGAATATCGTCCCTACGACCGTAATGTAGATCGTATTCCCGATGCTGGTCATGAATCGGTCGGTTGAGAACAAGTAACGGTATGCTTCCAAGTTCCATTCCTTCGGGAATAGGAAGAATCGTCCTCCGATCGACTCGCTGACCGGGGTTGCCGAGACGACAAACATGTACCAGAATGGCAGGATTACCGTCAGACACAAGGCGAACAAGAATAGCCCGTTGAAGATGTTGAATATCGAGATGCGTTTGACTAGCATAGGTTTCTCCTCTCGCCCTTTAGAAAATTCCTTCTTCTTTGAACAACTTGGCGGCGAAATTGGCCGTCAGCATGAGGATCAGGCCTACTGCCGAATTGAACAGCCCAATTGCGATACTATAGCTGAATTCGAAGCGCTGCATGCCCACCTTGTACACGTATAGGTCGAATACGCTCGCTGCCGTTTCATTGAAGTTGTTCCACATCAGGAACACCTGCTGGAAGTTCGAATCCATAACGGAGCCGAGCCGCAAGATCAGCAGAATGACAATGGTGCTGCGAATTCCTGGCAGCGTGATGTGCCAGACCCGATGCCAGCGGTTCGCACCGTCAACGGTGGCTGCCTCATACTGCTCCGGATTGATACCGGCAAGAGCAGCCAGGAAGATGATCGTGCCCCAGCCTGCATCCTTCCATATCTGCTGGAGGACAATAAGTGGCCGGAACCAGTTGTTGCTCATAAGGAACGGAACGGTATCGTTGAACCATTCGTCCCAATAATGATTAATGACGCCGGATGGCCCGAAGAAGATGAACGTGATCCCGACGATAATGACCCAGGAAACGAAGTGGGGCAAGTATACGACCGTCTGTACGAATCGCTTGAACAAGCTCGACCGCACTTCGTTCAACAACAACGCCAATAGAATGGTGAAGGGAAAGAAGAAGAACAAGTTGTAGAAACTGAGCAATAGCGTGTTCTTCAAGAGTTGCATGAAGATCGGTTCGGAGAAAAATCGTTGAAAATGTTCGAAACCTACCCATTCACTCTTCAACAGCCCTTTATAAGGACTGTACTCTTGAAACGCCAGCAGTACCCCCCACATCGGTACGTAATGGAACAATAGAAAGTACAACATGCCCGGTGCCGCCAATAAGTAAAACCATACATGTTTTCGAAATAACTGCTGTTTTAATGACGACACTCTCTTCGTCATCTCTTGCTGCCGGGTCGCTTGCTTCTGAGTCGACGCTTGCGCCATTGTGAATTCCCCCTGCTCTGATTGCTGATTGCTGATCGATGAAGTTTTCGTAGTTCGACCTTACCGAATGGAAGCGTTGCCATCAACAGAAAACTTTTCCTCGCAGTGCACTTTTTCGGATAACAAAAAAGTGCACTTCTCCGAAAAAAAGTGCACTTCCTGCTACACATCCCGGCTATATGGCTGTTTCCAGCTCTCTATCCGGGTTATTTGTAAAGCTCACGGTATCGCGTCGGCGTAACGCCCTCATGCTTCTTAAATACACGGTAGTAGTATGAGGGTTGATAGCCGACGAGAAAGGCAATGTCGTTCACCTTCTCCTTGGAGTGCAGCAGAAGCTCCTTCGACTTCTCCAGCCTCAATCGTGTCAAGTAATCTATGAAGTTCACACCGGTCACTTCCTTGAAGCTTGCGCTCAACTTCGACATCCCGACGTCGAATCGATCCGCATACATCTCGAGCGAGATGTCCTTCGGATAGTCTTCCTCGAGAAGCAAGACGACTTTCTCTACCGTTTCTTTCATCAAATCAAGCTGCGTGCTGCTCTCCGTCTGCTCAATCTTCTCCATATAGAAAGCAATCTTCGTCGTGAACCATAGCTGTATTTCCTCTGCTTCACGCATCCTGGACAGCTCGTCATACAGATCTTCTCCGTCGAACAAGTGAAGCGGATTGTAGCCGGTGAGCAGTACTTGGTGGATGAAGGCTCCGAGCAGCTGATGCATCCCTTGCTTGACGGCAATTTCAGTCTCCCCGCTCAGCGTGAGCTCACGTACGAACTGCTCGAGTGCGGCTAATGTGTCTTCTCGTTCTCCAGCTCTCATCCGACGCAATAGTTCCTTTTCCGCCGCGAACGGGTACGCCAATGCCGTATCCTTCAGTGTTGTCTGCTCCATGACGAAGATCTGGCTCATCTCCTGCATATTCCGATGGCGGAACGAACGGCATATTTCATGGTAGGCCAACGGCAGTTCGCTGACCTGCACAACAGGCTTGGCAATGCCAGCCAATACGTGCAGGTGCAGCACCGTAGTGAGCCCACGAATCGTCTGCTCGCTGAACTCATATAGCCGTGTTTCCCTCTCCTCGACTGGTTGCTCAGCCGAAAGCAACACGAACAGGCAGATGGACAACTCGTTGCCGCTGCCGCTGGACACTTCCGCCTGCTCGAATTGACCTTCGGCCAATTCTCCGATCACGTTGGCCGCAGCGAAGGTCGCGAGTTGCTCCTCGCCTTCGCCGAACCGATCCCGGATCTTGCTGTACCCGATCAGCCGGAACACCATGAGGGCAGGCACCCGTCCTTCCATCTCCCAGCCATACTGCTCCATGCGGCTGCGAAGCTCCTCCTCGGACAGATGGCCCAAGTGTTCGTTCAGCAGTTGGAACAAGAACAGCTCACGCAACGTGCCGATATGCTGCTCCATGCGCTCGTGCAGCAGTTGGCTCTCACGGTTCACGAACTGCCAGTGCCGTTCAATGAAGTCTACTTCGTCCCCCGCCTCTGCGTCGGCGGGTCCGGGCTTCGCAGCACGGAATAGCTTCACCAGACGGGCGAGCGGCTGCGTCAGCTTCCTCGAAGCGAACCAGGACAATCCGATGGATACGAGAATCCCAAGCCCTCCAACAGCCAATAATATACGCGAGGCGTTCACAACCGGCTGCGTCAACGCCGAAGTCGGCGTGGCGGACACGTACGTCCATCCCGTCCGTTCGATGGTACCGTAGGTGACCGAATATTTATCCCCATTCCACAAGCTGAAGAACGAGCCTTCCTGCTTATCCGATTGACGGGCGACCTCTCCGCGCAGGAAGTAATCGAATGCGTGCGCCTCATCCTGCGAGACCGCCGGATCGAGCCAGTCACCGTTCGACTTCAAGATGAAGGCGCTTCCGTGTAAGGCAGGGTCGAGCCGGATCAGCTCGTTAACAGCTGCCGCATCCATCTGCGCCAATAAATATCCGTATGGCGCTCGCTGCGGCACCATCTGCACAATCGAAAGCTGCCCCTGCGCGTACGTCCAATAATGATTCATGTCGCGAATGAGCAACGATCGGAAGAAATCGAGCTCCTCTGTGTTGTTGATCGGCACGACGACACTGCTGTCCAGTGCTGACAAGTATAAGCCATTGTCCGGCAAGTATAGCCGAACCTCCTTGATCAGCGGATTAGAGTTGCCCATAACGAGAATCGTCTTGGCCAGATTCAGCTCCAATACAGGGTCCTTCTGAATCGAATCCGCGGACATATCACCGAGCGGAGACTGAAAGATTGGATTGAATGTCCACATCGTGACCATCTTCTCCAGTTGCTCCAGTTGCCCGTTCAGCGTCTCGGCCATATGCTGCAGCCGGAGTTGATGCGTCCGATCCACCTCCCGCTCGATCTGTGCAGCTCCTACGAAATAAGTGATGACTGCAAGCAGGGCCGTTGGCAGGCTGGCAAACAATAGGACCATGATGAAGCTTTTGCGGAGCAGCGGGACCTTCCCCCGTTTCACCCGGTTAATGGCAAGGCTGTTCGTTAACACACGGCTTCATCCTCCTGATCGAGTAGGGAGTTGTCAAATATTAGGTTATCGGTAACGCAAACTATTCTGTCAATGGTAGTAATTAGAGCCCCAATGAGCTTGTCCTCACCGTACTTTCCCGTTATTGTAACATTGCTATCCTGAACGCGGCAATATGGGAGCGCTATTAGGGAATAATTGGAACAGGAGCCTAGCGACTGCTTCGCCAGGCTCCTGCAAGCGTACCTATTCGATTCGTTTACTTGAACACCGGCTCCTTGAACGTAGCCAGCTTCTCCAGCGAATTCTTCTCTACATCCGCGTGCAGGCTGTTGCCGTGCGAATCCATCGTCACGATGGCGGCGAAACCTTCAGTCTGCAAGTGCCACATCGCTTCCGGGATGCCGAATTCCATCAAATCCACGCCGTTTACTTTCTTGATGCACTCCGCATAATATTGAGCAGCACCGCCGATGGCGTTCAAGTAGACCGCTCCGTGCTCGCCCAATGCCGCGAGCGTCTTCGGTCCCATCCCGCCTTTGCCGATAACGGCGCGAATGCCGAACTTCTTAATAATGTCGCCTTGGTAAGGCTCCTCACGAATACTCGTCGTCGGGCCGGCCGCCTTCACATGCCATTCGCCACTCTCGTCCTTGGCCATAACCGGACCGCAGTGATAAATAACATGTCCATTCAAGTCAACCGGCGAGTCGTGATCCATCAAGTAATGATGCAAGGCATCGCGCCCTGTGTGCATCTCGCCATTGATCACGACGACATCGCCAACGCGAAGCTGACGAATCTGCTCTTCGGTAATCGGCGCCTGCAATACGATTTCCTTACGCTCTTCCTTCGGCTCAGCTGGCTTCGCTTGGTCGTCCGTCATAGGGACTTCCTTGCCATCCTCGTAGATCCACTCTTGAATCTCGCCTGTCTCAGGGTTCAACAGCACGCCTTGACGACGGAACGCCCAACAGTTGTAAGCAACGGATACGAAGAAGCTGGCGGGCAGTCGATTCATAACTCCAATCTTGCAACCAAGCAAGGTCACTTGACCGCCGAAACCCATCGTGCCGATCCCGAGTTTGTTCGCATTGTCCATCACGTAATCTTCCAGCTTGCGGAGGTCCGAATTCTCATTCACATCATCTACCGTGCGGAACAACTGATGCTTGGCCAGCTCGTAACCCGTTGTGCGGTCGCCGCCGATCCCAACCCCGATGAAGCCTGCACTGCATCCTTGGCCTTGCGCCTGGTACACAGCGTGCATGATGCACTTGCGGATGCCATCGAGATCACGTCCTGCCTTCCCTACCCCTTCCAGCGTGGCAGGCAGGCTGTACTGAATATTCTTGTTCTCGCACCCGCCACCCTTCAGAATAAGGCGAACATCGATCGTGTCCTGCTCCCATTGTTCAAAGTGAATGACTGGCGAACCTGCACCGAGATTGTCCCCGCTGTTCGCGCCAGTGAGTGAATCTACAGAGTTGGGGCGCAGCTTGGTGTTCTTTGTCGCTTGACGAACGGCTTCTAACACTTGTTTCTTCATCATAATCTGGTTTGCGCCAACCGGACAATGTATAATGAAAGTCGGCATCCCCGTATCCTGACAGATCGGCGAAACGTTGCACTCGGCCATCGTGATGTTCTCTGCTATAGTGGATAGAGACAACGCCGCACGTGTGCCGGTGTCCTCTAGCTCCTGAGCTTTTTGCACAGCGCGTCGCACGTCAGCAGGTAAGTTAGTCGATGTTTCTACAATAAGCCGGTATACACTTTCTTGAAAATGATTCATGATGAGGGCAGTCTCCTTTATAATGATTCTAATAAGCTATCTATATAAGCATCATACCAGATTTTTTTCATTTTTGTCATGTCGTTTGCTAGAGCCTATGTCTATTTAGTGGAAGGTGTCCTATGATTAAATCCATCTTACGAGCTTTCATCCTGCTTATCGTTGGCTCCTCCCTGCTGCTGCCTCGATTGAGTGCCTCAAGGGACAACACCTTATACACCAATCAAGTGGCCGTGCTCATGTACCATCATGTGAGCGATACAGACGAGAGCTCCAGCACCATTACGACCCAGCTGTTCCGTGAACAGCTAAGCTTCCTGCGGGACAAGGGTTATACATTCATCTCGCCGGACGAGCTTCATCAGTTTCTGAAAGGCGGCTCCGTTCCGAACAATGCCGTTCTGGTCACCTTCGATGACGGCTACGAAAGCTTTTATACGAACGCTTATCCCATTCTGGAACAACTGCATGTGCCTGCGGTCAACTTTCTCATTACAGAGACACTGGATCATCCGGACTACAACCCGTATATCGGCAGCATTCCGTTCATGTCTCGAGACCAGGTGCGCGATATGACGAGCAAGACCAAATCGATCAAGGCCGCATGTCACACGAATGGCAACCACAACAAGCAGGGCAACCTGGCATACTTGACGAACAAATTAACGATTAATGACGTGGTCGAAACCGATGAGCAGTATAAAGCGCGCATTCTGTATGACACACAGGCTTGCTTGCAAGAAGTGAGTGCGCTAACCCAGGAAATGACGGTCGACTTGGCCTATCCATTCGGGATATCGAACAAGCTGTCGAGAGAGTTCTTGATGCAATGCGGCATTACTTTCGCTTATACGATCACGCCACAGATGACGACTCGTCGGACGGACCCGATGTTGATCCCGCGGATCAATGGGGGGAATCCGAATATATCGCCCCAGCAGTTGCATAGTACGATTACAAGGAGCATTGTTGTGAAGTAGCAGGAACCCTGCACCCAATCCATTAACTTTATTCAAAGGGGGCGTACCTAGGATGGAAAGCCATTTTCTTGCCTACTTATACCGATTGAGATATATCGAGCGTTGGAGTCTGATGCGCAACGTATTGAAGGAGAACGTCGCTGAACATACGTTTCAGGTTGCCTTGCTGACCCATGCCCTCTGCACGATTGCGAATGTAGTGTATGGTCGAAGCGTGCCTACCGAGCATATTGTGACGCAGGCGCTGTTCCATGATGTGACCGAGGTGTTCACAGGAGATATTCCTACGCCGGTGAAGCATCACAACAAGGAAATCTTGCATAACTTTCGCGAAATCGAGGATATCGCGGCTTCCCGGCTGCTGAACATGGTTCCGGAGGAGCTGAAGCATGTGTATACCCCGTTGATCGGCGAGCACGGCAAGAACACGGAGCTTACGCCAGAGCAGGTGGAGCATAAGAAGTACATCAAGGCGGCCGATCTGCTGGATGCGTACTTGAAGTGTGTCACGGAGCTGTCGGCGGGCAATCGAGAATTTTCCATGGCCAAAAAACAAATCGAGCAGTCCATCACGAAGATGAACATGCCCGAATTGGAGTACTTCCTGGAGCATATGGCGCCTAGCTTCGAGAAGACGCTCGACGAGTTGTCTGAGGATGTGTAAGCAATAGGAGCCGGTTCATCACTAAGATGAGACCGGCTCCTTCGCGTCTTGCCTACCCTGTGCCTTAAGCGAACCACGTAGGATTATACATCAGGATGACGAGCATAATGAACGCTACCGCCGCTACGCTGCTAAATGTGCGGAACTTCCGTACGGAATCTGCCGTACCGGAGTTGCCGGTCTTCAACCGCTTCAGCGGGCCGGACATCATGCCAGCCATGGCGAACATAACAAGGATAATAACGACTGCCGCCACCATCCATGTAATGGACATGCCAGCTTTGCTAACCATATATCCACCGGTCAGGAAGCTGATGATCAGAATATACTGGCCGATCCGGTTCAGCCGATGCAGGCCTGCAGCCGTATCGGGCTTGGCCGCCCCGCCTGCGAGGAAAGGTAGCACCACATAGAAGATCATTAGAATCGCAGAAATCACGTGAATCCATTTAAACGTATCATACATAGCTGTATAGCCCCCTGTCCATGTTAGGTTCATCATATGTAGTATAGCGAAAAAAAGAGTTTGGCACAAATTGGCGGGCGATTTGTTTAAGAAACCATTTTCCTTATTTTAACTCTAGGAAGTTTCCCGTCGATTAAGGTAACCTAGACTCATGTCTATATTTCTGAACGAATGGAAAACCCAGTTGATGGCGTACAGCCGGAACATCCGCCTATTCTTCATCTTCAATCTGGTCTGGAATCTGGGGCTCGGTATGTTCGGGCTCGTCTACAATTTATACGTAAGATCACTAGGCTACGACCAAACCATGGTAGGCCAACTGGTAGGCGTCACCGCCATCGCTTCAGCCCTCATCCTGATCCCCGCCGGGATTCTGAACGACCGATACGGTCCGAAGCGACTCGTCGCCATCGGCTTATTCGGCGTGGTCATCGCGTACGGAGCACGCTGCGTATTCGTGACCGGACAAGGCTTGATCGTCACGGCGTTCCTCGGCGGGCTAGCAACCGCAGTCGTCTCGGCGACGATTCTTCCGTTCATGGCGAACAATTCCACACCTCGACAGCGGGTACACTTGTTCAGCTTCAACATGGCGCTCGTCATGATGGCGAATGTGATGGGGAATATGTTGGGCGGGGGGCTGAGCGATGTGTTCCAGCAGGCATTTCACTTCTCGGAAGTGATGGCTCTCCGAACGACACTGCTCATCGGGGTAGGGACGGCGGCTTTGGGGTTGATCCCGGTGCTGTGGTACGCCGGGGATATGGGGGACGAGGCTCAGCGTAAGTCTAATGCTGTGCAGCAACAACCGCGTCGTTGGCGGGGGCGGCGATGGCGCGACCTAGATGTGAAGCAGCGATCGTCGCTCCAGGTTATTGGCCTGTTCGCTGTACTCGGGCTGCTCTCTTCCACAGCCGGGGGTATGATTATTCCTTACCTGAATGTCTACTTCGCGGACCGCTTCGTCGTGTCGCATACGACGATCGGTTTCGTCGTGTCCCTCGGGCAAGGGGCCACAGCGCTCGCCTTCCTGCTCGGACCAACGATCGCCCGCAAGTTGGGTGAAGCCCGAGCTGTTGTGGTGCTACAGCTGAGCTCCATCCCGTTCATGCTGCTGACGGCATATACCTCAAACTTCTTCTTGGCGAGTGTCGGGTATTTGTTCCGCCAAGCGCTCATGAATGCGGCGAATCCGTTCTACAATTCGATCAAAATGAAGTATGTGGATCGTTCCATGCGGGGCCTCGCCTCCAGCTCGGGCGAGGCGATGTTCAACCTAGGCTGGTTCCTCGCGTCTCCAGTCAGCACAGGGCTGGTCGCTCATTACGGCGCCTATTACGGATACGCGTACGCCTTCACGATTACCGCGTTCGTGTATACGCTGATCTCGATCTTGTTCTATTATTGCTTCGTGAAGAAGGAACGGTTCCGCGAAGTGGAGTAAGGGAAATCTGTTACTCAGTGTTGCCACCACCATACTCCTGCGCATTCAGGTAATGTAGCGCTGCCTCGGTCACGTACTTGCTCCGATAGAGTGTCGCCGAAGAAAAACCCTGTGAGTTCCACCGCCTGCTCGAGGCTATCGAACGTGTAATCCGTGCGGATCCACTTGTGTTGGAACCCATACTCCTGCTCCAACGCCACGTAGTAGTCGGTCAGGAACGCTGGCGGGTTCGGCGTTGTCGCCCCGGTGCCCATCGTCTCGAAGATGACGATGGTGCCGTTCGGGCGGAGCACGCGCTTCAGCTCCGCGAGGATCGTGCGGAGCTGGCGTTGCGCATTGGCGGCGCCCGCATGTACGGCATAGCTGATCGTCCAGCCGGCGACGATCAGGTCGGCACTGCTGTCCGCGAGCGGCAGTTCGCGGTGGTCGGCCACCGCGGTCCGCACGCTCGCGTGCGCGAGGCCGGCCGCCTCGAGCCGGCGGCTCGTGACGTGCAGCATCGCGGCCGAGGCGTCCAGCGCGACGACGGAGTGTGCCTTCGGCGCGAGCTCGAGCGTCAGCCGGCCGGAGCCGGCGCCGAGGTCGACGACGTCGAGGCCGTCGACCGGTCGGATCGCCTCGATGATCGGCAGCAGGCCGGTCTGTTTGGCGATGAGCTGGTGGTAGCGGTCGGCCTCGAGGCTGTAGATGTGGGTGTGATTCGGTTCGCGGTTCGGTTGATCGTTCGATGTTTGACTTGGCATTTGGTTTTGCCCCTCTCGATTATGGTAGTTGGCGATTGGCCTTCTTTACCGTAAGGCTTCACGTAACGTGAAGGTCAAGGGGCTTACCCTTACTTAGACTTCAATGAAGGAAAGGTTGTAGCAGGCGTATTCCGCGGCTCCATTTCGTCGTACGTCACCTTGCCGTTCAGTTGTTCTGCTACGAATCGGAGTGGGACATAGGCGTGACCGTTGTAATTGAGCATCTCGTACTCGCCCCCAATCGATTGCTCTTGGCCATACAGGAACAATTTCACTGGATAAAGGACCGTTTCCATGACGTTAGAAGCGTACCCGATCGTGGTGAAGGATAGAGCACAGCCTAGTAAAATTCCAATCAACAACTTTTTCACTTATCAAATTTTTGCTTTATCGCTGTACCGCTACGTAAAAGGACTCGCCGACGTATCGATCGGCGAGTCCTTTCTTTGCCATTACTGGTTTCCATCACGGGTTTCGATTCAGCTCCTGAAATCAGCTCTCAAATCCTCTCAGCCAGTAATAGATCGCATCGGCCATTTGATTGTATCCCGTGTCAGCCGGGTGAACCCCGTCCGACTGACGATCAATCGTCGTGTTATTTCTTGAATTCACTGCAACCGTCGACACCTTCATATTGTGTTCCGTGTCAAGGATCACATTAAGCGGGACAAGGTAAATGTTCTCTGTGGTCCGGTTTTTGAAAGCGGCCAGAATTGCTTTATTCCATCGGAACCAGTTCATCTTATATCGCCATCTCGTTTGTCCGGAGCCGTAGTTATTCCCGAATGCGTCCTGATGCTTTGACGGCGGAATCGTTAGGCACATGCCGATCTTCACGTCCGGGAACGATGTCTTAATATTGGCGATCATGTTGTTATATGCCGTGACCGCCGCATTAACGACGGCGTCAGCGCCGGAATCGCTCGTTTCGTTGAAAATATCATTGATCCCCAAGTGGAAGATGATAAAATCGACATCGGTATACCCTTGACTGCTCATATATTGCGAAAAGTTAAATGCACCATCGAACACAAAGGGGCTGGAGGAATCCGTAGTATATTGTTCCACTCGCCAGCCACCCCGACCTTCGTGAAGGTTCGGTGCCGTTCCTTGCGAACCTAGCAGCGTAATGTCCATCGTATCGAAGCTGTATAGGTTGAGCAATTCGTTAGTATACTTACCGGCAGCCGTTATACTATCCCCAATGAATAAGGCACTTTTCGTGACACCACTTCCAACGCTACTCAATTTGACTACTACCTCTGCCGAAGCCGTACCGATCTTCTGCACGCTCTTTTTGTCGTACACGTCAATCGTGATCGGGTATGTTCCTGCTGTATTCGTGATTAATGTCCAACGTTCATTCTGATGGATGCCGATTGAGCAGATAACGTCAAATAGGTAGTCATCTGCATGGCCTGCAATCAGATTGTCAAAGTAAATGTTGATTTCTTTGCCTGTCATTGCGTTTATCGTTGGAGGCAGTTGAATCTCAATCGGTTTGTCTTCAGCGAAGGCGCTCATTGTTCCTTTCCTTCTCCCTGCTTCGATTTGACCGCCGCCATGATGCACCGCAACGCACGATCATCTATTTCCTTACTTCATCGACCTTTTTATTCGCTTCCTCTTCCGCATCCCGCAGCGCACTGTTGACATCCTGTCCCTTAATAACCTTGTCTATGCTTGCATTCAGAGCGGGCCAGGCCACAGCTTCATAAGAATTCGTATAAGGAAGCTGACCGAAAGGATGCTTGAAGACAGCGCTTACGTTTTTTCCCTGCAGCACATCCAGCTTGTTGCCGAACTGCTTTTGGATGGCATCATCTTTCAAGACGCTAATTCTTCCGTTCTGTGACAAAAGCATCTGTACTTCCTGCGAAGTCGTCAAATAAGAAACGACTGCGGCTGCCTGCTCTTTGTGTTGGCTTACCGATGAAACAGTGAGATAGAGCGGCTTGGCAGGACCGGAGGTCTTGGGTTGGTCTTTGGAGTAGGGCATCGCCGCCAGATCCCAGTTTAAACCTGCTGTTTCTTTCGTAAATAGACCGTATGCAGCACCTAACCACTGCGGATATATAGCTAATCGTCTCTCTTTAAAGAAGGCATCAGGCTGAACGACAACAACACCGGCATCCAGCATTTGCTTGACCATAGAAAGCGAATGCTTCCATCCTTCCGTTTGAATTTCGGCTTTTCCTGTCTTGGAATTAATAACCGGAAGCCCGAATTGCATCCCGACGGTATACAAATTACCCCAACGATACCCAATATAATCAATCTTGTCATCTTTTCGAGTCAGTTTTTTGACGAGGGTGACGAGATCCTCGTAGCTCATATCGTCAGTCGGATACGGAATGGCGAATCTATCAAAAATGTCTTTGTTGTAGAACATCATGTATTTGTCTAAATAGAACGGCAACCCATACAATTCCCCTTTGGAACCCATAGCTTTGACTCCGTCGAGGGCGATCTTGTCTAATTTACTCAGGTTCACGTTTTCCCGCTTCAACAATTCGTTCAGATCCAACGGATAATTATATTGCATCAACCCTGATAAGTTGGGATAGTCCGTGATCACGAGATCCGGAATGTCCTTTGCCTGACCTGCAGCAATCAACGAAGATAAAGAAGTAGCGTTAATCGTTTGGATATACTCTACTGTAATAAAAGGATATTTTTTCTTGATGGGCTCGGCAATAAATTTATCGATGTCTTCCTTCTGAACCAACGTATTGTAATACATGATTTTCAAAGTAACCGGTTCCGTACTCAATGCTTTAGGACTCGTCGTTTTGTTATCCTCTGGGACAGGCCCTGCATCAGGATTCCCCCCTGTGCATCCGGCAGCGATACAAACAATCAGCATCATCATGACCCATGCATGAACTGCTCTTTGGCGTATTCTAATCATGTCATTACTCCCCTCTTATACTTTGGCAAACTCTTAACGAATGAGATCACTGGCCAAAAAAATCAAGGACTTATTTACAAATGACTGACTTGGAAGCGCTAGCAAGACATTGGACGTACACAGAATCCTTTTTTCTATCCTTCCCTCCTCTCGCTACTTTTCGTCTCGCTATTATCATGATAGAACCAACCCAAGAATCGATCTTTACCATTTATTCCGTTTATTTTGCACATTCGTGTTAATCCACCCTCGGTTGCGGAGCAAAAAAACGCAGTGGAGTATTGTACTCCACCGCGTTATTATTCAAGCTATTAAAGTCTAGACTTGTTCTGATACGTTAACGATTGTGTAAGGTAGTCATCAAGCAGGGTAAACTGAAACTCATTCATCAAGTCTTGAATCGATAATTCATCGGTCTCGCATGACAGTAGAACTGACCCCAGATAGCTGGGATCCGTTACTTTGACCTTCGACCCGTATTTGGCCCGCATAGCTGCCAGCTTCCCCTGGTGTTGATCCAGATGGATGACCGCGCAGTCCAGATTAACAGTAGCACTTACATAAGGGTAATAACTCGATGTTTGGGCGACGACATGACCAACAGGCGATAGGATAGCACTCGGTAAACCGCCAGCGATAGCCCCGACAAAGTGGGAACGGCAGGAATAAGCCCAATAAGCCTGCATAAGACCCCCGTGAAACATGGAAGGGAATACAATAAGATCAGGCTTGGATTGCACATATTGCAGGCGCAGTTGATCAAAGTTCAAATCGAAGCAAATAGCGAAACCTACTCGACCAAAATCACATTCGATGATCGGAGCCTCATTCCCGCATACGATGCCATCTCCTTCAATCTCTGTGATAACGGCATGATTTTTGTTATACACCCCAAGTAATTCGCCGCTACGTCCGATAAGCTGTACCGAATTCCGCCAAGTACCGTCTTCCATTAGACGGATAGATGGATAAGCAATATGACATCGGTTGTCGGCAGCAACTTGCGCCAGAACATGCAACAGCTCGTCACCCCGGTTGCGGTAGAACGCTAGACGCTGTTCTGGCGAATAATTGACAGGCATGTCACAGCACTCAGGAAATACGATCAAGTCCGGCTGATCAGGCAGCACTTGGTTCAGTTCCCTTAACAAATGATTTTTCATTTGCTGCATCGCATCTTTGTGTGGCAGCCCTGCACCGATATTAGCGTAATGACCGCTCAACGTACTAATGGTCACCCTTTTAGCCATTGTTACGCCCCCTTCTTAATCAGTCTGGCTGGAACCTTATCCGATAGGTTTGAATTTCCGAACCGTGGAGATTAATGTCGAATCCGTCGCTCTCGTGAGGAAGAGGATCGCTGCCTTTTTCATTCATATTCACTTTGGTTACACCTATAATCGTCTTGAAGCTGGAAAAGCGTGCAGTCGAGCTTCGGGATGACACGTTGTAGCAGCGAATGATCATTTCATTCTCTATTCCGTTCTCAGGACGCTTGAGCGTACTCAAGCATATATCCGAATCGGATAGTTGAAAAAAACTCGTCGGAGCAGCAATCGTATAATCTTGGCTCACTGGAGAAGAGCTTACCCGGTAACTCGCCTGCAACCATTCATGCAGCCGGATCAAATCGGCGAACGAAGTATGCCCATCAAGCGGTGCAATCGCGTATTTGAAATGAAGGTCACCGATTACTTGACCTCCCTCCTCCCCGTTCGATTCCACTGTTCTTCGGAATGAACGGTATAGCGTCACTTGGAGCGTTCCCCTCTCATCCTCAACTGCCGCACACTCATGAAGGCCGTAAGCGGATATGAATGCGAGTCCTGTACCCTCGTCTCCACGCTTACCCACAATGCCGCCCATCTGCTTCTCTGGGACGTCGCACTCTTTCCAATCCTGGGTGCTTCTATCGAAACCCGTCTTCCGTTCCTGGAATGCAAAGGGCTGGTTCACGAAATAAGTGTCGGATTGAATGCCTGTTGGCAATGATACTCTTAGTCTATGGTCACGCGCATTGTTCGTCACAGTCGTTTCAACATCAACAAACGTCGCCCCTTTGGACAAGCCCACTTTCGAGCGAATAACGAGCACAACTGACTCCGATGAACGGCGGAACCCATTTGGATGCTCTTCCATTCGGCTTGGGATAAGAACGGAATGTGTGATTTGGAAAACCGTGCGAACCGGCCCATTCTCAATTCTCTCGATCGTGCATGGAGCGCCATAACTAGATATCAAACGATCTTCTGCAGGGTTGGCATGATTATACCCGTCTCCGATCTCCCCATCATCCAAATAACTCAATAGATGTTCATAGCACGTTCCATTCCGCTTGTCGTGGATGCTAACCGTGCCGTTATCTCCAATGATCAGCTTCAAATATTCGTTCTGTACTTCTCTCTCATGCTGAGACAGAACATTCAAATATCTGCACGTTCCCACGAACGGAACAACATCGTATTCGGCGTAGCCCATTGCTGGCAGATCCACTTCCAATGAAATGGTGTGGCGATTGTTAACCCCAATCTTCTGATTAAGGATGCGATGCTTCCAGTTTTTACGCATACTGACCAGACCATAAGGCACTTCTTCCCCAAGATGGTTATAAAGTTTGAAGCTATTCTTCACCTCGTAACCATAGTGGACCTCATTCATGAACGGATAGTTCCTATCAAAATCCAAATCCACCGTGACAACAGCACGTTGAGCGAATGGAAGCGGGTTCCATACGGTCATAACCTTCCGCCAACTGCCCTCTCCCGGAACATATTTGTTCGTTTCCTTATCCAATGCAGCACTTATTATTTGCCTGGAGATTCCAGCCGATTGGTCAAACCGATATCTCATATCTAGATGGACTTGATCGATGGAGCAACCACAGATCGAATCGTGCGGATGATTCTGAATCAAATATTTCCAAGCCATGTCCGCATAAGATTGCTGTATGTTGTGACCTCTCAGCGTGGCAATTGTGGTTAATGGCTCCACCCATTTCTCAAGCAACGTCTGACATTCATCGTTCGCGCGCTTAAGAGGATAATAGCTGGATAAAATGTTCGGCAGCAGTCGATTGAACCCTTTCTTTTTAGCTGGCTCGTTCAATTCCCCTATTCTGACGGTCATCTTCTCCCGATACTGCTCCATCTGCAAGCCCATCTGTTCGATATTGACATGCTTTAGCTCCGCCTCAGGATACAGCCTTCTCACGGTGGCCAGCACTTCGTTCGTTTCCTTGCGAATATGCCCATGATCACAGCTATCCATCAGCAAATGTACGGGAAACGGGCTCCGATTCAGTTCGAAATCAATACGTTCCTTCAGAAATTGGTCCTTCTCTTCCCCTGACAGCTTCTTGCTGGCGGCATCGTTAAGCGCGACTAGAAATGCACCATACAGACCTTCATCCTGCAGCTTGAACGTAACGCACTCACTCCCATCAGGAGATCGCCATAGGAAATGGGCAGGAACCGTGTGGTCATTAACCCCCCTACCCACTACAGCATGAGTAATGCCAAATCCATTGAAAATTTGTGGCATCTGAGCAATATGACCGAAAATATCACATAAATATCCGTACTTCCAAGCTTGTGTTCCCCACTCCTCGCATATCCGAATTCCTTTAATCAAATTACGGATCAGACTCTCCCCTGACAACAGGTATTCATCTGGCATCACATACCAAGGACCGATTATGATGCGTTTCTCCCGTATCAGCTTCTGCAATCTCTCGCGCTTGCCCGGCTCAATTTCTAGAAAGTCCTCCAGTACAATCGTTTGACCGTCCAGATGGAATACTTCGAAGTCCGGCTGTGTCTCAAGCACCTCAATCAAATCATTCATCATCGTAACTAATCTATAGCGGAATCCTTGGAACGATTGATACCATTCCCTATCCCAATGTGTGCCGGAATAATAGTAAATCGTCTTTGTCTTCAATATCCACAACCTCCTGATACGGGCTTATGTTGTGACACTCTTCCAATCTTCATCTAGTCCAAGTCCGCGCAAATCAGCGAATGTGCTGTTCAACTCTGCCTCATACAAGCGCCAAACGACGCGAAGTCCCTGCAGACTTGCTGGGCCATCCGTTATCGGACGTGAACCGTCCCGGATACAATCGAGAAAATGCCCGATTTCGAAATGCGTGAATTTGCTGGACATGTTCATGTCGAGCAATACGGTTGTGCGTGATTCTGTATCCAGATTCGCACGTTCTTCCTTGATATGTGTATGCAGATACAGCTTTTGATTAGCAAGATGAATCTCCAGCATGCCTTCCGTGCAATGCGCATGAATGCTCCATCCGAGTCTAGTCCCTCTAGCTCCCCATGTCCCGAAATGGTACCCTAACGCACCGTTCTCGAACTCAATGGTTACATTACTGGTCCCCTCCTTCTCCATCCAGGGCGTTCCGAAGTTCGTACCCAGATGAATACCTCTCACAGGCTTACCCAAGAACCAGAGCAACAGATCGACGTAGTGGCAGCCATGACTAAAGAACTGTCCACCACCTAACCGCTTAGCTGATGTTGCCCAGTGCCCTTCTGGGTACTTAGTGAACTGCTCCGTCCAAATCGACATTTGGAAGCACTCCCCATAAGTTTTGCCGTCAATCAGCTCCTTCATCATGCGCACAGCAGGGAAGAATCGGACAGGATAGGCGGTCATCAATACTTTGCCTGCTTCATCCGCAGCAAGAATAAGCTCGATACACTCCTCCTCTGTGTTGCACATCGGTTTTTCCATCAATACATGCTTGCCGGCTTTCAAACAGGTCATCCCGACCTCAAAGTGCAGATCATGCGGCAATACAACCAACACTGCATCGACTGCATCCAGCAGCTCTCGATAGTCCGTGACGAACAGCTCTGCTCCTGCAAGCTCCGCTGCTTTACGCGCTCTTTCCTCAATGATGTCGCACGTAGCCGTGATGACCATCCGATCACTTAACTCTTGATATCCGGTGCTGTGTGTGCTTGCCATGCCACCGCAGCCAATCACTCCAAGACGTATAATATTCGTGTCCATATGTGTCTCTCTCCCTTATTCTAATAGTTAGATTTTTATGATTCGATTGCTTCGTATCCTGCTGCCGCGTAGATCGACTCGGTCAATTTCACAACCTTGAGCGCATACTCTCCGGGAACCAAGACCTCATGTTTACCCCTTATCGCATCCAAGAAACTGCGATCGGGATCCGTCTCAGCTTCGGGAAGCTCAGGTTCGATCAGATCTTGTCCATTCAGGTTAAGCGTTACTCGGCCGTCGTCATAAAAGATGGCGCCGGCTTCTCCAATAAAGGCATAAGTTTCCATCACTCTGGCCACCGGGGCCAAACCGATAATGTTCATGTTGCCGATGGCGCCTTCCGCAAAGCGGATATTCGTAAGTGTATCAATTTCCACCGGCGATCCGTGACATTCCAGTTGAACCGTCAACTCTTTCGGCGTCAAACCTGTCGTCCACAGCAGCACATCGATAATATGGCTGCCCGAATCCATCAGCATGCCGCCCCCGGAAAGCTCAGGGATTTGCCGCCAAGTTCCTACCTGCGACTGCTTCCAATCTTGATACATGGTTGCCGTCACCGAAGTAAGTCTACCGATCACCCCACCCTGGATAGCTTGATGGATATACATGAATGGGGGCATAAAATGTCTTTGGAACGATACCTGCAGCACTTTGCCGTATTTCTCGGAGCACGCGATAAGCTGTTCCGCTTCCTTGGACGAGCAAGTCATCGGCTTCTCGATCAGCACGTGCTTACCTGCTCGCAGCGCCTCCTCGGCATGCCGGAAATGCAGCGTGTGCGGAGAACAAACGATTACCGCATCCAATTCACTATCGTTTAACATGTCGGTGTGATTCTCATACTCAGTTGCCTCATTCAGCCCGAATTTCTCTTTCACCAATTGCCTGCCCTGCTCCCCCGGATCCGCAAGCGCAACAATTTTCGTATTCTCAATGCGGGACAATCGCAGTGCGTGACTATGCGCGATGTTGCCGCACCCGATGAAGCCTACTCGAATCACATTCATACCGTTTCCACCATAGCGATTGGATTAATGATGATGTTCAACTCGTTATCACTTCCCTTGTAAGGTATAGTGGTGTACTGCTCTAGCAAAGTATTAGAGCTTAATTCAATAGTAGGACCTTAGCTGATTTTCATCTTTAGCATTAATTCCGCTGTTTTTGCACTTTTGGATCAATCGTGTTTCAACTTATTGTTTCGTAGAGGATTTTGAGTATAATCGAACTATACTTGACTGACCTTATTGGCTATACATTTGTTTTAAGGAGGGACAACCGATGATATATAAACGTGTGACGCTTAATCAGGAAATCGTCGTGGACAGCATTATTACGTTTCATTATTACGAGCTCTCTGGCTCTTATTCGACTAAAGGAGAACGGCACGATTTTTGGGAATTTGTGTATGTAGATAAAGGGGAAATTCACGTCAAGATGGAGGACGAGCAATTCAGCTTGAAGCAAGGGGAAGTGATTTTTTATAAACCTAACCAGTTTCATGGCGGGCGAGCCGACGTTAAGTCTCCTCCGAATCTTATTATCGTTACTTTTGATTGCGCTTCTATAGCGATGAATTTCTTCGAGAACAAGTGCTTCAAGGTCAATGAGCAGGAGAAAAAAATTCTGACTATGCTCGTAAATGAAGGATATAATGCACTCACCCCCCGCCTAGATAAGCCATTCAAACGCGTCATGCACAAAAAGAAAAACGCTCCGTTCGGGAGTGAACAGTTAATCAAGGTGTATCTGGAGGCGCTGCTGATCCATTTCATTCGCAGGCTTAAAAACATCGAGACAGAGCCCCAGCTTCGTTCAGGTGAAAACAGCAATAAGGATGAAGATCTGACCACACAGCTTGTCGCCTACATGAAGCTTCATGTTGAATCGAAGCTGACATTGACGGACATCTGCAAGAAATTCGCGATCGGCCGATCACAATTATTGCGTATTTTCAAATCGAACACCGGATGCGGGGTCATTGAATATTGGAATGACCTCAAGGTGGAGCGAGCCAAAACGATGATTCGTGAGGAAAAATACAACTATACGGAAATTGCCAAGCTTCTAGGTTACAACAGCATCCACTATTTCTCCCGCCACTTCAAGCGGTCAACTAACATGACGCCTACCCAATATTCACGATCCGTACGTGCGAAAATTTCGCATCATCCTAGTGGATAGACGATCACGGTCCTTGTTGAAAATCGGGCCCTTTGTTTAATAACAACAAAAAAAGAGGGCTATCCTTAAGGGTATTCTACCCTTTTGGGACAGCCTCAGTTCAAGATATCAATCCGACGGTTTTTGTCAACTACAATCAATGTGGTATGCAGGCTTTGATTCTCAGCTACTTGCTTCCACTATTTGTATTGCCGATCGTATGCGGATTGCATTGTGCTTAAATACTTTTCATAGCCTAATTTCTCGATATCCTTCTTGTAGGCATCCCAATCCTTGTCGATGTCTTTTTTGCCTGTAACGAACTCCATGATACTTTTCTCTACATAGTTGGACAGTTGCGTTTTGGGCTCCGCGATCGCTTCCGCTTCATTCTTCTTATAGAAGATCGGCGGTGGAATGATGCTTGCACCATATGGCTTGTAATCTTTGACAGCAGCATCCCACAAGATCTGCTCCTGGTTAAATGATCCGTCGTTCGTAACGGCAAGTGTACCTTTATCATCTGCAGCCGCATACAAAATACCTACAGACGCCCAGAACTGATCGGTTGGTGTACCCCATTGGTAAGTCTGATTCCATAAGGCCTGATCGCCGTTCAGTCCCTTGACCCCCTGCTTAGGCTTTTCCCAAGTCACACCTTCTTGACCGTAGAAGAAGCTTCTCCATTCCAGATCATGGGAATAGTCGACGGCCAAGGCATCACCTAGGCGGAAAGCGAGCTCTGGATTATCGGCATACTTGGTGATGACATAAGAAGGAGCGCCGAATGGTTCGTACCAGGGAGTTAATCGTTTGCCGCTTGCACTTTTCAATGGAGGTACCACGACAAACTCATCTCGTGCCCCAGGCTGTGCGATTTGGATCAAGGAGCTGAGCGCACCGTCCGCAAATGCCCCTACACGGTTGCCGTCCGGTCCGCCAATCAACACTTTTGCCTGATCAACCTTTAATGAGAATGCCTCTTGGTCAAGCAGCTTCTCGTCATACAGCTTCTTCAGGTATTTCAAGCCATCCTTCCAACCATCCTGCATATAGGAAGCTTTAATTTTTTTGTTATCCATATAAAGCCAGCCATAGCCCTTGCCGGTACTCGGAACGAATGGATTCATAAGAAAACCCGTTAAATCCCCATTCCACCCATTCGTAGTCGAGATTAACGGGATTTCATCCTGCTTGCCATTGCCATTCAAATCTTTTCCTTGGAAGGCCTTTAACACCTTATAGAAATCGTCTGGTGTTTCCGGCATCTTCTGGTTTGCTGCAGCCAGCCACTTTTTATTGATCCAGAAGCGCTGTGCATACATGCAGTGCATACACTCGGATACCATAGGCAGTGCGTAGATATTGCCATCCGGTGCGGTAATCTGCTTCAACAAATCAGGATATTTTTCTGTCAGCTTTTTGATATTGACTCCATCTTTTTTAATATAATCATTCAAGGGCAGGAACAGGCCCTGCTCTCCGTATGCAGCAATCTGATCAGTGGACAGGCCCGCTTTCAAAAACACATCGGGCAGTTCAGTGCCACTTGCAAGCATTAGGTTAAGCTTTTGCTTCCCTTCCTCCGCTGCCTCCGGCCCAAGCGTGAATTTCAATTTGACATTTGTTTTTTTCTCCAGCCATTTGGTAGCCACGCTGTTATCCCATTCTGTGATCCAGGATATCTTAGGCGTATACATGCTGATTTCCGTAGGCTGGCTTACGATTGGAAACTGCCCAGGTGTCGATAATGGCACCGATGACTTACTTGTAGCTCCTCCATTCTGATTCGAGCATGCCGCAAGCAAAAGCAACAGAGCTAAAGAACAAATGATGACCCATTGAAATCTCTTTCTCTTGAAATTCTTCATCTGAATCCCTCCTTTATTATTTTGAACAAGCAACGAACGGCCTAGGCCGGTTCATCCTTTGATGGCCCCAATCATTACACCTTTAACGAAATAGTGTTGAATGAATGGATAAATAACAAGCATAGGAACGGAGGATACAATGATTAAAGAATATTTCAGCAGTTCACTGAGTCCCATCTTGGCCGATAATGTATCAATATCGACGTTCTGCATCATGGACATGTCAATACTGTTAGCAACAAGAATATCACGTAATACTAATGTCAGGGGCCGAAGGCTTTCCTTGTTTATATACAACAGGGCATCAAAGTAAGAGTTCCAAATCGAGACCGAATAAAATAGCGCCAATACAGCTATGATCGGTTTGGACAATGGGAGGAGGACGGATAACAAATAGCGCATATCACTGCAGCCATCTATTTGGGACGCCTCGAGCAACTCAGTAGGGGTACTCTGGAAGAAGGTTCGCGTAATAATAACATTAAACACTGACATGGCTTGCGGCAGCAGTAGCGCCCAGCGGGTATCGATCATTCCAAGATCCTTGACAAGGATATAAGTAGGAATAATTCCGCCACTGAAAAACATCGTAAAGGCAAAGATCATCATGATTGCATTTCTCGGTTTAAAGTCCCGTCTCGCCAGTGGATAAGCAGCCGCGATTGTCAGTACCACACTGATCAACGTACCCACTAAGGTATAAAAAATGGTGTTTGCATACCCTGTCATGATGCTGTTGTTTGCGAAGACTGCCTTGTAGCCAGCAAGTGAAAAGTCTACAGGGAATAGCCATACTCGGCCGGTTACGACAGCGTTGGGTGAGCTAAAGGATGCACTAACAACGTAGATGAGGGGATATATGATGATCAGCAGCATCATGAATAAGAACAGATCGTTAGTGAAATAAAAATATCGATCCTGTTTATTTATTCTTTTGTTATATACGCTCATGGGCTTCTCCTTAACCGATAATTACCACAAACTGGTATTCCCGTATTTTCTGGCGAGTCCATTAACAAACACTAGAATAACGAAATTGATAATCGAGTTAAAAAATCCGATGGCCGTCGAATAGGAATAGTTGGGCAAACTGCTTAGAAAACTTAATTTATATAGGTATGTCGAGATGACCTCAGAGGAGTCTAGATTCGTAGTATTCTGCATGAGATACACCTTCTCAAAGCCGACACTCATAATATAACCGGTATTCAGAATAAGCAGGATGATTGCGACCGGGATCAGAACAGGCAGATCAACATAGAGGACTCGCTTGAACCGGCTTGCTCCATCCATAATAGCTGCCTCGTGCTGCTGCCAGTCTACAGTCGATAGGACGGAGATATACAATATAGAGCTCCAGCCTATGTTTTGCCAAACGTCGGACCACACATACAGATGTCGGAACCAATACTCAGAGCCCATAAACAGAATAGGCTCGCCTCCGAAATGAACTATAAGCTGATTGACAATGCCAATTTTGGGTGACAAGATTTGATACATCATCCCGACAAGAACAACGACGGATATAAAATGTGGCGCATACGTAATCATTTGCACAATTTTCTTGAACTTGGCACGAAGTGTAATGTTGAAGGCAAGCGCCAGAATAATCGGTAATGGAAAGCCGACCAACAATCCATAGAGCGTTAAATATAGCGTATTTCGTATGACAACCCCAAATGATGGAGAGGCGAAGAAGTTCTCAAAGTGTTTGAAGCCTACCCAAGGACTCCCCGTAATTCCTTTAGTAGCGATAAAATCCTTGAACGCAATTTGTAATCCGTAAAGCGGGAAGTAATGAAAAACAACGATATACGTAAATGGAAGCACAATAAGCAAATATAATTGATAACGAGCAACCAATTCTTTCTGGATGAGCTTTAGTATCGTTGGAGCATGATTGGGTCTTACTTTTCCTTCCAAGTAATCACCTCCTGCTGCCGTATTCACTATAACGTGCTAACCCCAGCTATTTCATCACTCAATAAGTGCTTTTCACCGTAGTCACCGGGCACCAGCGAGCCGTCTTTAAGAACGGGAGCAAGATTCCCAGCGCCTCACTGCTGCCGATGCGTTCAAGGGCGCAAGCTGCAATAGCTGAAACATAACGATCTTCATCATATAACGATGTCGCTAATACAGGGATAGCTTCTACTGCCGACTTCCCTAATCGAGTTAGTGCCAAACCGGCATTAAAGCGGATATATCCATTCTTATCCTTTAATTGCGTACATAGGGCAGGAACGATTTGCCCAACAGGCTGCTTGATCATCCCAAGCGCTTCTGTAACATGCATGCGTACAAAATCAGAATCCTCTTGCAGCCATTCGATCAGCTTGGGCACAGTGGGTGAAGCGCAATCACCTAACTCTCCCAAGGCAAATGCTATATACCCATATACATTTCTATTCAAATAGTTCACATGCATGGCTTCCTCAAGAGCGTTTAACGCAAGACCACCTTGTGAGGACAACCCATACGCAGCACTGCGGACAACGAGCTCGGACGAATGATTCAAAGCCTCTATTAATGCAGGAATCCCATGCTCACCCAATGACGCTAAGCCGTAAGCACCGTTCAAGGCATTCGGCTCTCTTTCATCCTCAAGCTCACGAATAAGCTGGGGAATCGCCCTCTCCGCTGCTTCCTTCGTTATATCTTGTTCTAAAGGCTGAACTGGATTACCCGATAACCAATTCCACACACTATCCCAAATCAACTGATGGTCATGAATGGGGTGGCTTACTTGCGGCGGAACGAAGTGCGAGATCTGGTTATTCCATTCCGGTTGCTTCGGTGCCTCAAGTCGGTAGAAAAGGAACTTCAGCATGAAGCGATCGAGATCCGAACGATTCGCCATCGCGGTATGCCAAATATCATAATCGATTAAGGCAAAGGTACCCGCTCTTCCCAAGATGGAAAGTTTATACTCCGAATCATCTCCTGCAAGCTTGAAGTAATTCTGAGTGCCTGGCATAATCGCAGAAGGTCCCATATCTTCTGTAACATCCTGCATGTAATAAAAGATCATTGCATACCAGGGATGATGATTACGTACCTTCTCATTCCCCCAATAATCGTCTTTATGCCATGCCATTCCCTTGCTGCCTGGTCGATTATAATGTCCATGTCGATGGGCATCCAGAATATAATCCGGACCTAACAAGCTCTCCAAAGCGCCTGTTACGACCGGATGATCAAAAAACTGCTGAATTTCAGGCATTCTTGGCAGTAAATTGTTCCCCGGATTCCCCTCC